>NZ_CAOLGM010000030.1:0-39529 GCF_948475835.1 uncultured Escherichia sp.
GGTTTATGTTCTTCAAAATAAATAAACAAAATCATTCATAAATTTACACATCACTTAAATTCTCCTGTTTCCGCACTTTTTTCTTTATTTTTTAAGCAACTGGAAGTTAATCCACTGCAATCTATTGTTATATTGAATCAAATCAATGAAAATAGATGTTGTCACATCAGTGATATTTTATTTTTGTATGATATTTAATGTAATTGACTGATAGCCACATCACTCCGTGTGTGGTTATCTTTTTATCTATTGGGCTAATTTTGACCGATTGAGGTTTCCTATAGGTATTCATTCAAATATATCTCAGTTAGGAGTACTACTATTGTGAGTAAACGTCGTTATCTTACCGGTAAAGAAGTTCAGGCCATGATGCAGGCGGTTTGTTACGGGGCAACGGGAGCCAGAGATTATTGTCTTATTCTGTTGGCATATCGGCATGGGATGCGTATTAGTGAACTGCTTGATCTGCATTATCAGGATCTTGACCTTAATGAAGGTCGAATAAATATTCGCCGACTGAAGAACGTATTTTCTACCGTTCACCCGTTACGTTTTGATGAGCGTGAAGCCGTGGAACGCTGGACCCAGGAACGTGCTAACTGGAAAGGCGCTGACCGGACCGACGCTATATTTATTTCTCGCCGCGGGAGTCGGCTTTCTCGCCAGCAGGCCTATCGCATTATTCGCGATGCCGGTATTGAAGCTGGAACCGTAACGCAGACTCATCCTCATATGTTAAGGCATGCTTGTGGTTATGAACTGGCGGAGCGTGGTGCCGATACCCGTTTAATTCAGGATTATCTCGGGCATCGAAATATTCGCCATACTGTACGTTATACCGCCAGTAATGCTGCTCGTTTTGCCGGACTATGGGAAAGAAATAATCTCATAAACGAAAAATTAAAAAGAGAAGAGGTTTGATTTAACTCATTGATAATAAAGTTAAAAAACAAATAAATACAAGACAATTGGGGCCAAACTGTCCATATCATAAATAAGTTACGTATTTTTTCTCAAGCATAAAAATATTAAAAAACGACAAAAAGCATCTAACTGTTTGATATGTAAATTATTTCTCTTGTAAATTAATTTCACATCACCTCCGCTATATGTAAAGCTAACGTTTCTGTGGCTCGACGCATCTTCCTCATTCTTCTCTCCAAAAACCACCTCATGCAATATAAAAATCTATAAATAAAGATAACAATAGAATATTAAGCCAACAAATAAACTGAAAAAGTTTGTGCGCGATGCTTTCCTCTATGAGTCAAAATGGCCCCAAATGTTTCATCTTTTGGGGGAAAACTGTGCAGTGTTGGCAGTCAAACTCGTTGACAAAACAAAGTGTACAGAACGACTGCCCATGTCGATTTAGAAATAGTTTTTTTAAAGGAAAGCAGCATGAAAATTAAAACTCTGGCAATCGTTGTTCTGTCGGCTCTGTCCCTCAGTTCCGCAGCGGCTCTGGCCGATACTACGACGGTAAATGGTGGGACCGTTCACTTTAAAGGGGAAGTTGTTAACGCCGCTTGCGCAGTTGATGCAGGCTCTGTTGATCAAACCGTTCAGTTGGGACAGGTTCGTACCGCATCGCTGGCACAAGAAGGAGCAACCAGTTCTGCTGTCGGTTTTAACATTCAACTGAACGATTGTGACACTACTGTTGCAGACAAAGCAGCTATTGCCTTCCTTGGTACCGCAATTGATGGCACTCATCCTAACGTATTAGCTTTGCAGAGTTCAGCTGCGGGTAGCGCAACAAAAGTTGGTGTGCAGATCCTGGACAGAACGGGCGCTGCGCTGGCGCTGGACGGTGCGACATTTAGTGCACAAACAACCCTGAATAACGGAACCAACACCATTCCGTTCCAGGCGCGTTATTTTGCAACCGGTGCCGCAACCCCTGGCGCAGCTAATGCGGATGCGACCTTCAAGGTTCAGTATCAATAACCTACCCAGGTTCAGGGACGTCATTACGGGCAGGGATGCCCACCCTTGTGCGATAAAAATAACGATGAAAAGGAAGAGATTATTTCTATTAGCGTCGTTGCTGCCAATGTTTGCTCTGGCCGGAAATAAATGGAATACCACGCTGCCCGGCGGAAATATGAAATTTCAGGGCGTCATTATTGCGGAAACTTGCCGGATTGAAGCCGGTGATAAACAAATGACGGTCAATATGGGGCAAATCAGCAGTAACCGGTTTCATGCGGTAGGGGAAGATAGCGCACCGGTGCCTTTTGTTATTCATTTACGGGAATGTAGCACGGTGGTGAGTGAACGTGTAGGTGTGGCGTTTCACGGTGTCGCGGATGGTAAAAATCCGGATGTGCTTTCCGTGGGAGAGGGGCCAGGGATAGCCACCAATATTGGCGTAGCGTTGTTTGATGATGAAGGAAACCTCGTACCGATTAATCGTCCTCCAGCAAACTGGAAACGGCTTTACTCAGGCTCTACTTCGCTACATTTCATCGCCAAATATCGTGCTACCGGGCGTCGGGTTACTGGCGGCATCGCCAATGCCCAGGCCTGGTTCTCTTTAACCTATCAGTAATTGTTCAGCAGATAATGTGATAACAGGAACAGGACAGTGAGTAATAAAAACGTCAATGTAAGGAAATCGCAGGAAATAACATTCTGCTTGCTGGCAGGTATCCTGATGTTCATGGCAATGATGGTTGCCGGACGCGCTGAAGCAGGAGTGGCCTTAGGTGCGACTCGCGTAATTTATCCGGCAGGGCAAAAACAAGTGCAACTTGCCGTGACAAATAATGATGAAAATAGTACCTATTTAATTCAATCATGGGTGGAAAATGCCGATGGTGTAAAGGATGGTCGTTTTATCGTGACGCCTCCTCTGTTTGCGATGAAGGGAAAAAGAGAGAATACCTTGCGTATTCTTGATGCAACAAATAACCAATTGCCACAGGATCGGGAAAGTTTATTCTGGATGAATGTTAAAGCGATTCCGTCAATGGATAAATCAAAATTGACTGAGAATACGCTACAGCTCGCAATTATCAGCCGCATTAAACTGTACTATCGTCCGGCTAAATTAGCGTTGCCACCCGATCAGGCCGCAGAAAAATTAAGATTTCGTCGTAGCGCGAATTCCCTGACGCTGATTAACCCGACACCCTATTACCTGACGGTAACAGAGTTGAATGCCGGAACCCGGGTTCTTGAAAATGCATTGGTGCCTCCAATGGGCGAAAGCACGGTTAAATTGCCTTCTGATGCAGGAAGCAATATTACTTACCGAACAATAAATGATTATGGCGCACTTACCCCCAAAATGACGGGCGTAATGGAATAACGCAGGGGGAATTTTTCGCCTGAATAAAAAGAATTGACTGCCGGGTGATTTTAAACCGGAGGAATAATGTCATATCTGAATTTAAGACTTTACCAGCGAAACACACAATGCTTGCATATTCGTAAGCATCGTTTGGCTGGTTTTTTTGTCCGGCTCTTTGTTGCCTGTGCTTTTGCCGCACAGGCACCTTTGTCATCTGCCGAACTCTATTTTAACCCGCGTTTTTTAGCGGATGATCCCCAGGCTGTGGCTGATTTATCGCGTTTTGAAAATGGGCAAGAATTACCGCCAGGGACGTATCGTGTCGATATCTATTTGAATAATGGTTATATGGCAACGCGTGATGTCACATTTAATACGGGCGACAGTGAACAAGGGATTGTTCCCTGCCTGACACGCGCGCAGCTTGCCAGTATGGGGCTGAATACGGCTTCTGTCTCCGGTATGAATCTGCTGGCGGATGATGCCTGCGTGCCATTAACCTCAATGATCCATGACGCTACTGCGCATTTAGATGTTGGTCAGCAGCGACTCAACCTGACGATCCCTCAGGCATTTATGAGTAATCGCGCGCGTGGTTATATTCCTCCTGAGTTATGGGATCCCGGTATTAATGCCGGATTGCTCAATTATAATTTCAGCGGAAATAGTGTACAGAATCGGATTGGGGGTAACAGCCATTATGCATATTTAAACCTACAGAGTGGGTTAAATATTGGTGCGTGGCGTTTACGCGACAATACCACCTGGAGTTATAACAGTAGCGACAGATCATCAGGTAGCAAAAATAAATGGCAGCATATCAATACCTGGCTTGAGCGAGACATAATACCGTTACGTTCCCGGCTGACGCTGGGTGATGGTTATACTCAGGGCGATATTTTCGATGGTATTAACTTTCGCGGCGTACAATTGGCCTCAGATGACAATATGTTACCCGATAGCCAAAGAGGATTTGCCCCGGTGATCCACGGTATTGCTCGTGGTACTGCACAGGTCACTATTAAACAAAATGGGTATGACATTTATAATAGTACGGTGCCACCGGGGCCTTTTACCATCAACGATATCTATGCCGCAGGTAATAGTGGTGACTTGCAGGTAACGATCAAAGAGGCTGACGGCAGCACGCAGATTTTTACCGTACCCTATTCGTCAGTCCCGCTTTTGCAACGTGAAGGGCATACTCGTTATTCCATTACGGCAGGAGAATACCGTAGTGGAAATGCGCAGCAGGAAAAACCCCGCTTTTTCCAGAGTACATTACTCCACGGCCTTCCGGCTGGCTGGACAATATATGGTGGAACGCAACTGGCGGATCGTTATCGTGCTTTTAATTTCGGTATCGGGAAAAACATGGGGGCACTGGGCGCTCTGTCTGTGGATATGACGCAGGCTAATTCCACACTTCCCGATGACAGTCAGCATGACGGACAATCGGTGCGTTTTCTCTATAACAAATCGCTCAATGAGTCAGGCACGAATATTCAGTTAGTGGGTTACCGTTATTCGACCAGCGGATATTTTAATTTCGCTGATACAACATACAGTCGAATGAATGGCTACAACATCGAAACACAGGACGGAGTTATTCAGGTTAAGCCGAAATTCACCGACTATTACAACCTCGCTTATAACAAACGCGGGAAATTACAACTCACCGTTACTCAGCAACTCGGGCGCTCATCAACACTGTATTTGAGTGGTAGCCATCAAACTTATTGGGGAACGAGTAATGTCGATGAGCAATTCCAGGCTGGATTAAATACTGCGTTCGAAGATATCAACTGGACGCTCAGCTATAGCCTGACGAAAAACGCCTGGCAAAAAGGACGTGATCAGATGTTAGCGCTTAACGTCAATATTCCTTTCAGCCACTGGCTGCGTTCTGACAGTAAATCTCAGTGGCGACATGCCAGTGCCAGCTACAGCATGTCACACGATCTCAACGGTCGAATGACCAATCTGGCTGGTGTATACGGTACGTTGCTGGAAGACAACAACCTCAGCTATAGCGTGCAAACCGGCTATGCCGGGGGAGGCGATGGTAATAGCGGAAGCACAGGCTACGCCACGCTGAATTATCGCGGTGGTTACGGCAATGCCAATATCGGTTACAGCCATAGTGATGATATTAAGCAGCTCTATTACGGAGTCAGCGGTGGGGTACTGGCTCATGCCAATGGCGTAACGCTGGGGCAGCCGTTAAACGATACGGTGGTGCTTGTTAAAGCGCCTGGCGCAAAAGATGCAAAAGTCGAAAACCAGACGGGGGTGCGTACCGACTGGCGTGGTTATGCCGTGCTGCCTTATGCCACTGAATATCGGGAAAATAGAGTGGCGCTGGATACCAATACCCTGGCTGATAACGTCGATTTAGATAACGCGGTTGCTAACGTTGTTCCCACTCGTGGGGCGATCGTGCGAGCAGAGTTTAAAGCGCGCGTTGGGATAAAACTGCTCATGACGCTGACCCACAATAATAAGCCGCTGCCGTTTGGGGCGATGGTGACATCAGAGAGTAGCCAGAGTAGCGGCATTGTTGCGGATAATGGTCAGGTTTACCTCAGCGGAATGCCTTTAGCGGGAAAAGTTCAGGTGAAATGGGGAGAAGAGGAAAATGCTCACTGTGTCGCCAATTATCAACTGCCACCAGAGAGTCAGCAGCAGTTATTAACCCAGCTATCAGCTGAATGTCGTTAAGGGGGCGTGATGAGAAACAAACCTTTTTATCTTCTGTGCGCTTTTTTGTGGCTGGCGGTGAGTCACGCTTTGGCTGCGGATAGCACGATTACTATCCGCGGCTATGTCAGGGATAACGGCTGTAGTGTGGCCGCTGAATCAACCAATTTTACTGTTGATCTGATGGAAAACGCGGCGAAGCAATTTAACAACATTGGCGCGACGACTCCTGTTGTTCCATTTCGTATTTTGCTGTCACCCTGTGGTAATGCCGTTTCTGCCGTAAAAGTTGGGTTTACCGGCGTTGCAGATAGCCACAATGCCAATCTGCTTGCACTTGAAAATACGGTGTCAGCGGCTTCGGGACTGGGAATACAGCTTCTGAATGAGCAGCAAAATCAAATACCCCTTAATGCTCCATCGTCCGCGCTTTCGTGGACGACCCTGACGCCGGGTAAACCAAATACGCTGAATTTTTACGCCCGGCTAATGGCGACACAGGTGCCTGTCACTGCAGGGCATATCAATGCCACGGCTACCTTCACTCTTGAATATCAGTAACTGGAGATGCTCATGAAATGGTGCAAACGTGGGTATGTATTGGCGGCAATATTGGCGCTCGCAAGTGCGACGATACAGGCAGCCGATGTCACCATCACGGTGAACGGTAAGGTCGTCGCCAAACCGTGCACAGTTTCCACCACCAATGCCACGGTTGATCTCGGCGATCTTTATTCTTTCAGTCTGATGTCTGCCGGGGCGGCATCGGCCTGGCATGATGTTGCGCTTGAGTTGACTAATTGTCCGGTGGGAACGTCGAGGGTCACTGCCAGCTTCAGCGGGGCAGCCGACAGTACCGGATATTATAAAAACCAGGGGACCGCGCAAAACATCCAGTTAGAGCTACAGGATGACAGTGGCAACACATTGAATACTGGCGCAACCAAAACAGTTCAGGTGGATGATTCCTCACAATCAGCGCACTTCCCGTTACAGGTCAGAGCATTGACAGTAAATGGCGGAGCCACTCAGGGAACCATTCAGGCAGTGATTAGCATCACCTATACCTACAGCTGAACCCGAAGAGATGATTGTAATGAAACGAGTTATTACCCTGTTTGCTGTACTGCTGATGGGCTGGTCGGTAAATGCCTGGTCATTCGCCTGTAAAACCGCCAATGGTACAGCTATCCCTATTGGCGGTGGCAGCGCTAATGTTTATGTAAACCTTGCGCCTGCCGTGAATGTGGGGCAAAACCTGGTCGTAGATCTTTCGACGCAAATCTTTTGCCATAACGATTATCCGGAAACCATTACAGACTATGTCACACTGCAACGAGGCTCGGCTTATGGCGGCGTGTTATCTAATTTTTCCGGGACCGTAAAATATAGTGGCAGTAGCTATCCATTTCCGACCACCAGCGAAACGCCGCGCGTTGTTTATAATTCGAGAACGGATAAGCCGTGGCCGGTGGCGCTTTATTTGACGCCTGTGAGCAGTGCGGGCGGGGTGGCAATTAAAGCTGGCTCATTAATTGCCGTGCTTATTTTGCGACAGACCAACAACTATAACAGCGATGATTTCCAGTTTGTGTGGAATATTTACGCCAATAATGATGTGGTGGTGCCTACTGGCGGCTGTGATGTTTCTGCTCGTGATGTCACCGTTACTCTGCCGGACTACCCTGGTTCAGTGCCGATTCCTCTTACCGTTTATTGTGCGAAAAGCCAAAACCTGGGGTATTACCTCTCCGGCACAACCGCAGATGCGGGCAACTCGATTTTCACCAATACCGCGTCGTTTTCACCTGCACAGGGCGTCGGCGTACAGTTGACGCGCAACGGTACGATTATTCCAGCGAATAACACGGTATCGTTAGGAGCAGTAGGGACTTCGGCGGTAAGTCTGGGATTAACGGCAAATTATGCACGTACCGGAGGGCAGGTGACTGCAGGGAATGTGCAATCGATTATTGGCGTGACTTTTGTTTATCAATAAAGAAATCACAGGGCATTGCTAATGCTGGTACCTGAGGCGCTACGCTATCAGACCTACAAAACCTGCACGTTAGCCCTTTGTAGGCCAGATAAGACGCGTCAACGTCGCATCTGGCATAAACAAAGCGCACTTTGCTGGTCTGTTCCCCTCACCCTAACCCTCTCCCCGGAGGGGCGAGGGGACTGGCCGGGCACATTTTTAGACTTTGTCATCAGTCAGAGCCTGCCAATGGCAGGCTCTGGTGTTCTTTTACGCTACCACGCTAATAATCAGCACAATAATCAGCCCAACCACGGAGTTGACCAGCTCCAGCAGACCCCAGGTTTTCAACGTGTCTTTTACTGACAGGTCAAAGTAACCTTTGAACAACCAGAAAGATGCATCGTTAATGTGGGTGAGGGTGTTGGAACCCGCAGCCGTCGCCAGCACCAGCAGCGCCGGATTCACGCCAACCAGCTGACCAGTTGCTGGATCTAGGATTGCAGCACTGATAATCCCGGCGGCGGTCATCGCCGAAACGACACCCTGACCCGTCGCCAGACGAATTAGCACAGTGATCAGCCATGCCATGATGTAGGGCGAGATATTGCCGTGGGACATCAACATGCCGATGGTGTCGCCAATGCCGGTGTCGATGATGGTCTGCTTCAGCACGCCACCCGCACCGATGATCAGAATCACCATTGCAATACTCTTCACCGCGCTTTCAAAAGCGTTCATCACCCACTGCATGTCATGACCACGTGCGGTGCCAAAGAGTACGAATGCAACCACCATCGCAATAAACATTGCAATCGGCGAGGAACCGATAAAGTTAACCACTTCCCAGGCAGGGGTATCTTTTACCAGCCAGATATTGGCGATGGTGGTAGAGATCATAATGATCGCCGGGATCAGCGGCACCAGAATCGAAACGCCGAAAGAGGGCAGATTATTCATATCTACCGGTTGATCTGCTTTCAGGAATGATGGCGTTGGGCGCTCAAGATTGCCGAGGAACTTCGGCAGGATCAGACCTGCGCAGATTACACTTGGGATCGTCACCAGTACGCCATAGATATAAACCATCCCCATATCCGCGCCATAAGCATTCACCAGCGCCACCGGACCCGGCTGCGGTGGGAACAGTGAATGTGCGGTAGTGGCAGCTGCTACTGCCGGGATCGCCAGTTTCAGGAACGGAATTTTAGCTTCGGCGGCAATAACAATAACCAGCGGCGCTAACATGATAAAGGCCACTTCATAGAACATCGCCAGACCGAAAATCAAGCCGATGATAATCACCGACAGCTGTACATAGCGCAGACCGAGACGCGCCAGCAGCGTATGCGCTATCTGGTGAGCCGCGCCGGAGTCGACCATCAATTTACCGATGACCGCACCGAACACCACGATGATAGCCAGTTCCCCCAGCGTGTTGCCGAAGCCCGCTTTCATAGTGTGCAGCAGCGACATCAAATCCATGCCCGCCAGCATCCCGACGGACAGCGCCGCCACCAACAAAGCCACCATTGAATTGATTTTGAACTTCAAATTCAGTACCAGCATCAGGCCGATACCGAATACTACCCAGAGAATGTTAAGCACATGCATAACGTTTTACCTTACCTGGTTGAACCGTTGTTATTTTGGGCGACATGTTATGTAAATTGGTCAACCATTGTTGCGATGAATGTCACATCCTCTGATCAATAACCATCGATAACCTTTTGCTGCAATTTGCAGCAACAACCAGGAGAGTGAAATTCTTGTGATGTGGTTAACCAATTTCAGAATTCGGGTTGACATGTCTTACCAAAAGGTAGAACTTATACGCCATCTCATCCGATGCAACGCCACGGCTGCGGTCTGGTTGTTCATCCGGATACCTAAACAACTCCAGGGTTCCGCGTCTCTTTGCTGTGGAACCCACTATGTGAAAGAGGAAAAATCATGGAACAGACCTGGCGCTGGTACGGCCCAAACGATCCGGTTTCTTTAGCTGATGTCCGTCAGGCGGGCGCAACTGGCGTGGTTACCGCGCTGCACCATATCCCGAACGGCGAAGTATGGTCCGTAGAAGAGATCCTCAAACGCAAGGCGATCGTTGAAGACGCAGGCCTGGTGTGGTCTGTCGTAGAAAGCGTACCAATTCACGAAGATATCAAAACCCACACTGGCAACTATGAGCAGTGGATCGCTAACTATCAGCAGACTCTGCGCAACCTGGCGCAGTGCGGCATTCGCACCGTGTGCTACAACTTCATGCCGGTGCTCGACTGGACCCGTACTGACCTCGAATACGTGCTGCCAGACGGCTCCAAAGCTCTGCGCTTCGACCAGATCGAATTCGCTGCATTCGAAATGCATATCCTGAAACGTCCAGGCGCGGAAGCGGATTACACCGAAGAAGAAATTGCTCAGGCTGCTGTTCGCTTCGCCACTATGAGCGATGAAGACAAAGCGCGTCTGACGCGTAACATCATTGCCGGTCTGCCGGGCGCGGAAGAAGGGTATACCCTCGACCAGTTCCGTAAGCACCTGGAGCTGTACAAAGATATCGATAAAGCGAAGCTGCGCGAAAACTTTGCCGTCTTCCTGAAAGCGATTATTCCAGTTGCTGAAGAAGTTGGCGTGCGTATGGCGGTTCACCCGGACGATCCGCCGCGCCCGATCCTCGGCCTGCCGCGCATTGTTTCCACCATTGAAGATATGCAGTGGATGGTTGATACCGTAAACAGCATGGCGAACGGTTTCACCATGTGCACCGGTTCCTACGGCGTGCGTGCTGACAACGATCTGGTTGATATGATCAAGCAGTTCGGTCCGCGTATTTACTTCACCCATCTGCGCTCCACCATGCGTGAAGATAACCCGAAAACCTTCCACGAAGCGGCGCACCTGAACGGTGACGTTGATATGTACGAAGTGGTGAAAGCGATTGTTGAAGAAGAACACCGTCGTAAAGCGGAAGGCAAAGAAGACCTGATCCCGATGCGTCCGGACCACGGTCATCAGATGCTGGACGACCTGAAGAAGAAAACCAACCCAGGTTACTCCGCAATTGGTCGTCTGAAAGGCCTGGCCGAAGTTCGCGGTGTCGAACTGGCGATCCAGCGCGCTTTCTTTAGCCGTTAATATCCACCGGCATGGCTGCGCGCCGTGCCGGTTCCTTCTTCCTTGCCGTCACTCTCTGAAGACGGATTCTGGAGTTTACGATGACTACTATTGTTGACAGCAATCTGCCGGTTGCCCGCCCGTCATGGGATCATTCTCGTCTGGAATCACGCATTGTGCATCTCGGTTGCGGGGCGTTTCACCGCGCGCACCAGGCGCTGTATACCCATCATCTGCTGGAAAGCACCGACAGCGACTGGGGCATCTGCGAAGTTAACCTGATGCCAGGCAACGACCGCGTGCTGATCGAAAACCTGAAAAAACAGCAACTGCTGTACACCGTAGCGGAAAAAGGCGCAGAAAGCACCGAGCTGAAAATTATCGGTTCGATGAAAGAAGCGCTGCATCCGGAAATCGACGGCTGCGAAGGTATTCTCAACGCGATGGCGCGTCCGCAAACGGCGATTGTCTCTCTAACGGTCACGGAAAAAGGCTACTGCGCTGATGCGGCAAGCGGTCAACTGGATCTCAATAACCCGCTGATCAAGCACGATCTAGAAAACCCGACTGCGCCGAAGTCCGCGATTGGTTACATCGTCGAAGCCTTGCGTCTGCGTCGTGAAAAAGGGTTGAAAGCGTTTACGGTGATGTCCTGCGATAACGTGCGTGAAAACGGTCATGTGGCGAAGGTCGCGGTACTGGGGCTGGCTCAGGCGCGTGACCCGCAGCTGGCGGCATGGATTGAAGAAAATGTCACCTTCCCGTGCACCATGGTTGACCGCATCGTTCCAGCGGCGACGCCAGAAACCTTACAGGAAATTGCTGACCAGCTGGGTGTTTACGACCCGTGCGCCATTGCCTGCGAACCGTTCCGTCAGTGGGTGATTGAAGATAACTTCGTTAATGGTCGCCCGGACTGGGATAAAGTGGGCGCACAGTTCGTTGCAGACGTTGTGCCGTTCGAAATGATGAAGCTGCGTATGCTGAACGGCAGCCACTCTTTCCTGGCGTACCTCGGTTACCTCGGCGGCTATGAAACTATTGCCGACACCATGACTAACCCGGATTATCGCAAAGCGGCCTTTGCCCTGATGATGCAGGAACAAGCGCCAACGCTGTCGATGCCGGAAGGTACGGACCTGAACGCCTATGCGACGCTGCTGATCGAGCGTTTCAGCAACCCATCTCTGCGTCACCGTACCTGGCAGATTGCAATGGACGGCAGCCAGAAGTTACCGCAGCGTCTGCTGGACCCGGTGCGTCTGCACCTGCAAAACGGCGGCAGCTGGCGTCACCTGGCGCTGGGCGTGGCTGGCTGGATGCGTTACACCCAGGGCGTGGATGAGCAGGGTAATGCCATTGACGTGGTCGACCCGATGCTGGCCGAGTTCCAGAAGATTAACGCGCAGTATCAGGGCGCAGACCGCGTGAAAGCGCTGCTGGGCCTGAGCGGTATTTTTGCCGATGATCTGCCGCAGAATGCCGACTTTGTTGGCGCGGTGACTGCGGCATATCAGCAGCTGTGCGAACGCGGTGCGCGCGAGTGTGTGGCTGCGCTGTAACTAACTGATTACCCTACAGACTTACTGGTCAATCAAACTGGTATTTGGTTGACCAGTTTTCGTTTTTTTGCCCACCTGTACGTGCCAACTTCCAGTGCTAATGGTATAGTTTGAGATTAACGGGGGCCGTAAAATTGCCCGTTGTAGGCCGGATAAGGCGTTCACGCCGCATCCGGCAAAAATTTGATTAACCGCACCTAACGGACACAACACCATGAAATCTGCCACCTCTGCGCAAAGACCTTACCAGGAAGTCGGGGCGATGATCCGCGATCTGATCATAAAGACGCCGTACAACCCTGGCGAACGGCTGCCGCCGGAGCGTGAAATTGCAGAAATGCTTGATGTCACGCGGACGGTGGTACGTGAAGCGCTGATCATGCTGGAGATCAAAGGGCTGGTGGAAGTGCGCCGGGGTGCCGGTATCTATGTTCTTGATAGCTCAGGCAGCCACAACACAGACAGTCCGGATGCCAACGTCTGCAATGATGCGGGTCCTTTTGAGCTGTTACAGGCGCGTCAGTTACTGGAAAGTAACATCGCCGAGTTTGCCGCCCTGCAGGCTACCCGCGAAGATATCGTCAAAATGCGTCAGGCATTGCAACTGGAAGAGCGTGAACTGGCTTCCAGTGCGCCGGGCAGCAGCGAAAGCGGTGACATGCAGTTCCATCTCGCTATTGCCGAAGCAACGCATAACAGCATGCTGGTGGAGCTGTTCCGTCAGTCCTGGCAGTGGCGGGAAAACAACCCAATGTGGATCCAGTTGCACAGCCATCTGGATGACAGCCTGTATCGCAAAGAGTGGTTGGGCGATCACAAACAGATCCTCGCCGCGTTAATCAAAAAAGATGCCCGAGCGGCGAAGCTGGCAATGTGGCAGCATCTGGAAAACGTTAAGCAACGTCTGCTGGAATTCTCGAACGTTGACGATATTTATTTTGACGGCTATCTGTTTGATTCATGGCCGCTGGATAAAGTCGACGCCTGACTTATTATAATAAGCGCAAGGGTAAACGTTCCTTGCGCTTTCTTAAATTAAGAAGTCGCAATGAGTATTACTTTGTAAATTGCAGGGTATTGTTTAAATATCTGTATAACCTGAATATTAGTACTCATTCTTCTCAGTGGCTATTTACCAATATAATTCCATTCACCATTTTTTAATTCAAACAGTTCTGGAAGAGATGACGGTTGCAGAGTCATGCGTTTGAGTGGCGCATCTTCATCACCGGGGATAACGTTATATCCCATTTTTGCATGGATCTCCGCGGTACCGGGATAGGCTTCTATACCAATTATTGGGTCATTTCCCATTCCAATATTAGCATTAAGTAATGCGGCAAGGGCGAATCCGGAAGAATTTGCTACCCCTGAGACAGTTATTATCTGATCAATATAGATATCAATTCTTGGCTGCTCATTGGTCCATCTTTTTGCCTGAGAAACTGGAAGGGTTGAAATATATCCTATCGTGGTTCCGGCGTAACCTGGAACATTGCAACCAGGGCCTAATGTTATTTCATGAACTGTATAGTCCTCAACAGGATCGAAAGGGCTCTTCATAAATAAATTTAGCCGTAAACCTTCTGCTAATTCTGTAGCAGCATGCGCCTTTTTACATATACCACCATATATTTCGTCTAAAGCTGAGGTGATTTTCAAGTTTCGATAGAGCATACGTCCTGTTGTTGTAATACCATCGGATTCTCTGCATGCTTCTGTCACATAATTAAATGGCCAGGACTCTTTACTAATATCAAGTTTTCTAATTTCGACAACGCTTTTTCCATCGTAATTATGGTTATTGCCACGAGCAAGAGGCAGAAGATAGATATTTTCCGTATCCAGGCGAGCTCGTTCATATTTACGTGTTAACTCATTGTCGACTTTTGGATGATGAAGGAAGTGATTATTTATATAGAATTGGTTATTAGCGGCATTGCTTAATGGCATAGACATAATAGTTACCTTTTATGAGTATTTCACTGATGTTTAGAAAAATAGATAAATTTTTCTGTAGTAAAAGAGAAGTAAACAAATGACATGCATGTTTCTGTTGTAGTGATATCAACTCTACACGGTGATATTAAAGGCTAGGAAACACTCTAAAGTATCAAAAAACGCTCATTTGAAATTATTTTCATGCAATTAAAAAGCATATCTTATTACTAATTGGAATTTGATGTTGCTATATTGATGTCTATATTAATAATGCCTGTGAATGGTATTTTTGATGTATTTGATATGTTATCAATTTATATTATTTACAAACTAATTGTTTCAAATAATACATGGCTGATTATGCGGAAATAAATAATTTCCCACCGGAATTAAGTAGCAGCGGTGACAAGTATTTTCATCTACGTAACTATTCGGAATATTCAGAATATACTAGCGGTTTTTTTTTGAGTTTGATGATTTTTATCAAATCATGACTTTTTTCCTGAAAAGTCAGTAGATATTCATAGGCAAGTAAGGTTTTATACTTTGCTGACAGGATTCAGGCCTGTCTCAGACTGACATGGATGTAATGAACAAAAGGGAATGGCTATGGAAAATGAGCATCAATACAGTGGTGCCCGGTGTTCAGGGCAAGCCGCATATGTTGCTAAACGTCAGGAGTGCGCAAAATGATGCGCCAATCACTTCAGGCTGTTTTACCTGAAATTTCAGGCAATAAAACGTCATTGCTGCGTAAATCGGTATGCAGCGATCTCCTCACTCTTTTTAATTCTCCTCATTCGGCATTACCGTCATTACTTGTTTCAGGCATGCCAGAGTGGCAAGTGCATAACCAGAGCGACAAACATCTCCAGAGCTGGTATTGCCGTCAGCTGCGTTCTGCACTGTTATTTCATGAGCCACGGATTGCGGCGTTGCAGGTTAATTTTAAAGAAGCGTACTGCCACATTCTGGCGATCAGCCTTGAGATAATGCTGTACCACGACGGTGAACCGCTAACGTTTGATCTGGTCTGGGATAATGGCGGTTGGTGTAGTGCGATGCTGGAGAATGTCAGCTAAGCACAATCTCCAGCTCGCGCAGTTCACGCCAGAAGCGTTCGGCAACTGGATTCATGCGGGTATTCATTCGGTATGCATAGGCCTGAATCGGGATCACCAGTTCGTCCCGATTCAGTACAACGAGCTTCCCGCTGCGAATTTCTTGTTGGATGGCGTACTCCGGCAGCCAGGCAATCCCACAGCCGTCGAGGGCAACCTGCTTTAAAAGCTCGCTCATCGAAGAGACAAAAAAGGTGCTGAAACTTAACTCACTGTGGCGCGTCAGGGTGCGATTAATCAATCGCCCCATGTAGGAGTTGCGGCTGTAATTCAGTAACGGAAAGTGTGGCTGCGCGAGGTTAAAAAGTGCTTCTCCGTGTTCGTCACTGGCGCAGACAGGGAACAATTGAGATTCAAATAAGCGAATGTGGTCAAACGGCGCTTCCAGCAAATCTTCGTCGTGAAAGGAAAAAATACAGTCACTTTGCCCTTCACGCAGTTTATCGACCGCTTCATCAACATCAATGGCTTCAATTGCCCAGGTAAAGAGCGGCGGCATCTGGCTGATAATGGACGGTAACAGACCGAGGGAAAGAGAGTGTGCAGCGGCTATCTTGATTTTACGTTGCGCGTAATCGCTGCCGCCACGCAGCTCTGCCAGGTTACTTTCTAACTGTTGCAACAGATGGCGGATCTGCGAATGAAAGATTTTCCCTTGTTCCGAGAGTTGCAGTGGCGTCACCTGGCGGTTAAACAATTCAACGCCAATCGCCTGTTCCAGTGCACGGATGCGGCGGCTGAATGCCGGTTGCGAGACGTTGCGACTGACTGCCGCCTGGGAAAAATTGCGGCATTTTTCCAGGGTCAGAAAATCATAAAGCCATTTGGTTTCAATATTATGCAAAACCGCACCACAGTCATCCATTAGGTTTTACTCTGTCAGCCGCCCTTGCGGGCATTCTACGTCCATTCGGGCGGCTGACAACCGTTTAAGCCGTTTCAAACGTTCCATTCACGCAGGCTTTGCCGTCTTTGACCATCAGTTTGCCGCGAGCGTATACCTGCTCAATGCGCAGTTCTGGCGTCATGACCAGCAAGTCAGCATCATTGCCTGGCAGAATTTCGCCTTTCCCGGTCAGGTTAAGGAAACCGGCTACGCTACTGGTGAGCGGGCGCAGGGCATCGCTGATACTGAAATCATAGTCTTTGACCAGCACCTGCACGGTTTCCAGCAACGTTTCAAAACCGGCAACACCGATATGGGTTAAATTCCCTTCGTCATCGAAGAACGGCTGGCTACCGTTGCCGTCGGAGCTGAGGGTGACGCGTGCCAGCGGAATACCCGCCTGAACGGCGCGGGCAATACCTTCGGCAGGGGCGCCCGGTTCGTCAATGCTGCTGGTGATATCGATAGTGCCGCCTTTGCGCGCGAACTCCAGCGCCTGCTCAAACAACGGAACGTTGCGGTTAACGTGGGTCGGCAGCAACTTGCTGATCGGCACATCGCAGTTTTCCAGCAGGTCATAGACAGGCTGTAACGCCTTTTTGCTGTCGCCCATGTGGAACACGGTGACGCCAGGTTTACCGCCGAGCAAACCGCCAACGCGGGATTCCGCCGCCATATTAGCCAGGTGATAAACGTCCGGTGCGGCAGAACGGTGATCAGAGATGGCGCATTTCACGCCAATCACACGATCGATAATCGCCACGTCTTTTTCCACGGAACCTGTAATGGTGCGGGAAGGGACATGATAAGCGCCGGTCAGCATCCAGGCGCTGATGCCTTCTTCATTGAGCGCACGGGTCTTGGCGAGCAGGGATTCCGGGTGGCGAGAGATAGAGTCGGTGCCCAGCAGACCAACCACTGACGTGACGCCCGCTTCCGTCAGGCGACTTAGCGCCACTTCTGGCGTGCGCGTCGTGGGACCTGCTTCGCCGCCACCACCAATCAAATGGACGTGTTGATCAATAAAACCAGGACAGAGGATCTGCCCGCTGAGATCGACAACCGTGCAGTCCGGTACAATGTCAGAAGGGATATTGCTGGCAACGGCGATAATTTTGCCGTTAGCGACGAGGACATCGCAAATTCCCCGATCTTCCGGCGCATACAAATGCGCTCCCTGCAGCAGGGTAAAACCGGCTGCGGTATAATCAATCATGGTAACTCCTTGTTAAACAATAAGCTGCATAACCCAGATCGACAGCAATGCGTTAATCACGCAGACCGTAATGATATGCGGGTAATATTTGGCATTCACTTCGGCTGTCCCCAGGCAGCGACCGACATTTTGCACCGGGTTGCCCATTAAATACATCGCGGGCAGTAAAACGGTGACATCGTGACCGGTTAATGCGCCGGCGGTCGCCAGACTGGCGGCAACACCGACTGCGCCGCCCATACTCATTAATGCGGCTAAAAGGACGGTTGCCGCTTCACCGGGTAATCCCCACAGCGCCATTACGGGTTCACAGATATGCCCCACCCAGTCGAGCAGGCCGGTAATTTTCAGCGCCTGAATGATGACAAACGCCATCACCACGTTTGGCAGCAGGTTGGTCGTGGCGATAGTAAAGCCACGGCGCGCGCCATCGATAAACATATCCATGACGTTTTTGCGGACCTGAGTTGTCATGCTTGCGCTCCTTGCGTTGGGTTGCGACGTTCTTCGAAGTTAAGCCAGACGCGCAAAATGTTGGCTCCGACAAATTTAAACACCAGGATGACGGCTAAAGGTACGATTACGGACGTGCCCAGAAAGGCGAACACCGCGACGCCGGAAGAGAAGTAGTTGGTGATGATGGCGCTACCGCTGGTTTGATATGCGGCGAAAATCACTTTATCGCGTTCGGTAATTTCCCCTTCCTGCGCCAGCTCTTTGGTCATACCGGCGGCGGCATCAGTGTTTTGCAGGTTAGCGATCAGCGCCAGCGAGCAGATCCCTGGAATGCCCAACAACGGTTTTAGCACAGGCGTCATTAACTGCTGCGCGGCGCGTAATCCACCAAGACCATCGGTAATTGAAATAATCCCCAGAGAGAGAATGACTGACGGTGCCAGCTCCAGCGCAAAGAGAAAGCCATCTTTAGCCCCCGCGCCACCCGCCCCGCGAAATGAGGTGGTGGCTCCATTCGCACCAGGCAGTTGCCCAAACGATCCGTTCAGAACGGAAAAATCAAAAACGCGCCACCAGCTGTCTGTCCCGGAAAAAACTCCGGAAAAAAAGATTATGGTGAGAAAAAAAGCCAGATACCCTTTAATGCCCACTTTTTCTGTCGCCAGCTCCCCGGCTACAGCATCCCCTTGTTGTGTCATAACAATCCCCATTGTTTTTTTGTGTTTGTGTGTTGCTTGAGCCAGGAAAATTCCTGGAGCTGAAAAACCTTATCAGCCATGTGGGTATGGGGGAAATGCAAGTATGTTTCTTGCTATGCGTTTTTTGCATAGCGGAAAAATTACGCTGTGTAGAAAAGGCTCTGCGCAGGATTGAGTTGCAGAAAATTCATAAACCCAGTGACAATGACATCAGTAAATAAAAACAGAAAATCCAGGGACGAAAACGCGATGGCAAAGTACAACGAAAAAGAGTTGGCGGATACGAGCAAGTTTTTAAGTTTTGTCCTCCGACACAAACCGGAGGCGATTGGTATCGTACTTGACCGTGAAGGATGGGCGGATATCGATAAGCTCATACTTTGTGCCCAAAAAGCGGGCAAGCGGTTAACCCGTGCATTGCTGGATACTGTGGTTGCCACCAGCGATAAAAAGCGTTTTAGTTATTCCAGTGATGGTAGGTGCATCCGCGCGGTTCAGGGGCATTCGACTTCGCAGGTCGCCATTTCCTTTGCCGAAAAAACACCGCCACAGTTTCTCTACCACGGTACGGCAAGCCGTTTCCTTGACGAGATAAAAAAACAGGGGCTGATTGCAGGGGAGCGTCATTACGTACATCTCTCTGCTGATGAAGCAACGGCACGCAAAGTGGGAGCAAGACACGGATCGCCGGTTATCTTAACCGTCAAAGCACAGGAAATGGCGAAACGAGGCATCCCTTTCTGGCAAGCGGAAAACGGGGTCTGGCTGACATCAACGGTTGCTGTTGAGTTTCTTGAGTGGTAAGGGAAACACTCCTCATGAAGTGACCACTTGCAGCTTAAATAATTGTACTGTGCTGATAAGCGCAGCAATAAACAACGCCGCCGCGCCGCAGAGAGTGGCGCCGGCAAGCGCCGATGTTCCATTGCCGAGCATACTGGTCAGCGCCGGGCCGAGGATTTGTCCAATGCCGTAAATGAGCGTCACAAAGCCTAAAAGATTGAGATTTCCCGGAACGCTCAGTTGGCGGGCGATAGTCATCACCAGAGATGTCGTGCCCATAAAGGTACCGCCAAAACCGATACTACTAATGATAAGCAAGAGAGGAGAGTCGCTGGCGAGAGTAAGCAGCACACTGATAGCCTGCACCAGCAAATTCGCCGTCAGGCAAGGCAAAGCCCCCCAACGTTTTGCTGCCCATAGCCAGCCAAAGCAGCCTGGCACAATTGATAAGCCGACTAACGTCCAGAGATGGGCGGTTAACAATGGTGAGCCTGCATCTTTCGCCATGAGCGGCAGGTAAGTCGCGACGATGATATAACCAAATCCCGCAAGGCCGTACAGAATAGCCAGTAACCACCAGCTCATTATCTGTTGCTCCGTTTTTGCCAATGGCATTGGTGCGATGGCGTGTTTTTTCGAGGGCATTAAAAGCGTAAGTGCAATCAGCATCATGCCAGAAAGCGCCCCGGCGCCTTGCCATAACGTTTGCGAGGAGAAGGCAAAATGCAGGCCTGCCAGAACATATTCGTTGCCCAGTGCAATGCCAATGCCAACGCCAGAAAACAAAGCTGCCAGCACAAAAGGATGGCGCGTGTGCTGCATAATCAGCGTCGAACCAAAAATCAGCATACCGGCGCTGGCGACACCCGCCAGGAAGCGAATCAATAACACCAGAATAAATGGCGGCAACCATGCCATTGCGAGGATCAACAACCCGCTCGCCAGGGCAGAAACCAACAGAAATGGGCGCAGGCGCGACGGCTGGTGAAATGCGCCAAACGAAAATAGCAGACTGCCAGCCAGATACCCCGCATAGTTGCCGCTGGCAATCCACGAGAGCTGGCTAAATGAAAACGCCCCTTCCGCCATCATGACGGGCAACATAGGCGTATAAAGGAAGCGACCTAATCCCATACCTAAGGTCAGAACCAGCATCCCGAAAAGCGCGGTGCTGAAAGAAAAGCGTTCTACGGGATGCGAGGACGAAGGCATGTTTAACCTTGTATGTCATTTTTGTTGTTAACAAGTTAATAACAAAAAGGTGAAATATGCCAGCCTGTTAATGCGATGATTTAGGGGTAAAGCGATAAAAACGATTTGGTTCGCTAACGATATAAATATTACCAGAGGCATCCATCGCAATCCCTTCGGCCTGTTTGATGTTATGCGACAAACCTCGACTACCTTTGGTTAGTGATATTTCACCGATAACCTCGCCAACCAGGGTTACTTCCTGGAGTGCGCGAGATTCATGAGACAGCACCAGAAGCGTATTTTTTTGCTGGTTAAATTCTGCGCCGGACACATCATCTAAAGTAAATTGCCGTTGTAGTGCCTCGTCTTTGCTGATGTGTAATTCATTGCTACTTAACAGCCCGTTAACTTTGTAGACCTCAATCGGATTTTTCTCTTTAAAAAACCAGAAAGTGTGATCCTGGCGAGAATAAGCCAACCCTTCAAAACCGCAATTGGTTGGGGAGTCTTGCAGCGGGATTTTTATTTTTTTGAGGATTTTTACTTCCGAGTTTGGGGTCAGTGAAATCACATAAATGGCGTAATCGCGCTCATCGCTAATGACAAACTGATTATCGCCAATGTATTCGATCGTCTCGAGATCCTTAACAAAATCCAGAGGAATTGTGCGGATAAAATCACCATTGGTGGTCATTTCAACAATGGCGGCAGGTTTGTTGATAGTGCTAAAAAGAGTATTGCTTTGTGCCGACCAGGTCAGCGAAGAGATATTATTCGTTATGCCTGCAATTTCTTTGCCGTCAATGGTGGCGTGGTAATTCTGAAATGATGCTGCATGATTGCTTTTACGGGCGCAAGATTGCACGAAGAAAGTACACACTGCCACAATGGCAAAAAGAATCACAATAACGGAGATGCGTTTACTTAACGAAATACTTTTTGTCACGGTAATCCCTTTAAGGCAAATCAATAAGATATCGAGAAGTATACGTAGCGACCTTAATGAATCCTTAACGCGGAGAAACCCGGTAATGTGCAATGCAGCGCCAGACACCATCCTGCTGACAATAAATTGACTCAGTCAGCCCAGGGATCACCCATTGTATTTCCTCGCCGGGGGGACAGGTCAGCCAAATGCATAACCCGCAGCCGCCGCGTAAATCACGGGGAATATCGCTGACGCGAAAAGTCATGCCCGCTGCCTGCAACGCCTTGCGGGTTTGTATGACGCCGACCGTGGAGTGAAATAAAAATAAAAACTCTTTCATCGGCGTGTCCTCACTCGTTGACCAATTACCGCCGCGCCAATTGCGCCAGCAAATTGCGCATCAGGATGGGTATTTACCGGCATTCCCAGATGAGATTCCAGCATCCGGGCAAACGTCTGGCAATGACTAACGCCACCAGTAAACAGAATCGGCGCTTCACAGGAGAGACGAGCAATGAAATTGGCACTCCTCCGCGCCATCGCGTTAATCACTCCGGCGAGAATCGCTTCTGGCGCGACGCCCGCTGAGCGCAGGCTGATCACTTCTGATTCGGCAAACACTGTGCACATACTCGTGATGGCGTGCGGCGTGACATTTTCGGTAATGCTGTCGAGTTGCTCGACGCTGGTGCCAAGCGTGCGCGAGATCACCTCCAGGAAACGCCCGGTGCCCGCCGCGCATTTGTCATTCATCAGGAAATCGCACAGGTTACCGTCATCATCAAGCTGAATCACTTTGCTGTCCTGACCACCGATGTCGATTACCGCGCGCGTTGCTGGCGCAAGAAACCGTGCGCCCAGCCCATGACAGGAGATTTCCGTCACTTGTTTATCGGCAAAATCCACCAGTTGCCGTCCATAGCCGGTGAGCGTCAGAAACGGCGTTGTCTCTAACCCTTCGCGCAGAGTTTCCCAGGCTTCAGTAATTGCTGTTGCCGGACGAAAGGGTGTTGGAACGAGGAAACGGCGCGTAATCACGCCGTCTGCCAGTAAGATCCCTTTGGTGGCGGTAGAACCAGAATCAATGCCAATCGAATATGTCACTGCCACTCCTTACAGCATCTCAATAAAGGCCGCGACACGGGTACTGAGCTGCCCGACATCTGAGGTGGAGTAGTCTGTTTCAATAGCGATATAAGGAATGTTGTGCTGCTGACGCACATGACGTTTAATCGCCAGCGATTCCACCGCGTAGGTATGGCACGCCTGCAAAATCACATCAACTACGCCATCGACCTGATATTCTTCCACCATCTGGCTGAGCATTTGCAGGCGCTGATCGTTCGGCGAAACACAGGAGCAGCCAATCGCCAGATATTTATCCTCCAGTGCGTCGTAGACATCGCCCGTTTCTGCCACGCATTGCTCGGTCGCTTTCGCCCCGGTGCAGTTTTCATAACCGACAACCCAGCCGCCATTCTCTTCAATCGCGCGCACCACTTTTTCTGCTGCGCCGCCAATCGGGCAGCCGGTGATTAAAATGCGTGGACGCGGGTCCAGTCGCTGGCCTTCTTCCCACTGCTGACGAACGCGGGCTGTCATCGCGTCCAGTTCATTGATCAACGCCTCTTTATCGAACCGGAATGTTGCGCCGTAAACCACTTTCAGAATGTCGCTGCCGCTAAGCGCCGGAGGATTTAACTGCCCAAGATGATAAAAATTAGCCAGTGCGCGACGTTCGCGGTTTTTCAGAGCAATGGCATCGCGCAGAGCATCTTCGCTAATCTCGTGCCCAAAACGTTCTTCTACCGTTTTTTGCAAGCGCAGCATCTCGGCTTTCCATAACGCACGCGAGGTATCGTCCTTAACGCTGTTCGGCAGCTGCATCACATGAACGGGCTTAAACTCCGCCATGTATTCATACATTTTCTTTTTGCCGTCGCAGGTGGTTTCACCGACCACCAGATCAGAAAAGTAGAAGTAGGGGCATTTATCGGTTTTGCCGAAGCCGTAGCTGCTTTTAATCAGCGGGCAGAGGTTGCGCGGCAGATCTTTCTCCGCTTCTTCAATGGTTTCATCAGAGGTGGAACAGAGCGAAACCACAACCGCACCGGCTGCCATCGGGATCTCTTGCGGCATAAAGGTGCAGTAAGTGCCAACCAGCGGAATGCCGCGCTCCTTGAGATCCATGACGGTGAGAAAGCCTTTCTGGCGAGCTTCAGAGAACTGATCGAAAATGGCGGGTAGATCGGTGACAAGTGACATGATTTTCCTTCCCCGTACCACGGGAGATAATGAAAAGAGGCCACATTATTACCATTCTTTTAGTGTGGTTTATTTGATCTCTCTCGCGGTTAGCTACTTAGTTTTTCATGGATTTCTAAAAATTGCCGAGGGGGAACAAGGCCGGGAGCTGCGACAACAAATATAAAATTAGCCCAATACAACCGCCAACCAGCGTACCGTTGACACGGATAAACTGCAGATCTTTGCCGATATTTAACTCTATTTGCCGCGACATATCCCGCGCATCCCAGCTTTTTACCGTATCGCTGATATGGCGCGTCAGGAATGCGGAAAACTCAGGCGCGACGCGGTGCGCGGCTTGTTCCAGATGACCATTTAACGACGCCCGCAAGGCATCATCGGCAATTAACGTTTCGCCAAACCATTGACCCGCCCGCGCGATACGTTCTTTCACACGAGAATCTTCACTGTTGATATCCGCTTTCAGCCATTCCCGTAAATCCCCCCACAATTCACTGAGATAGCGGTTAAAAGCTTCATCTTCTTTCAGATAGCTTTTTACGGCATCAGCTCGCGCTGCCATTTCAGGATCGTTTTTCAACTTGTCGATCAGGGCAAAAGTGGCGCGATCAAACGCATGGCGGATCTGATGCGCACGATCACGGCTGATATCATCAAGCAAAGAATTCACCGCGTCAGAAACCAACTCCGCGCTATGTTCGCCCAGCCATTCAGTAGGCAAAATTTTGGCTTTCAGTGGATGCTCGCTCTCCAGCCAGCGAACAATTTGCTGGGCAATAAACTTGCGCGATTTATCGCGCTGGAGAAGAGCAATCAACTGTGCGATCAGCGTATCGAGCAGCACCTGATGACGATCGTTTTTGGTCATACTCTCCAGCATCAACGCACTGGTTCCGGAAAGATCGACCTTATCAATCGCCCGATGGACCGCGCGCTTAAGCAGGCGCTGAATACGCGCATCATCGGTCAGTTCAAGAAAACCGCTCATGATCTGCAACAGATGCTGACCAACGCGGCGGGCGTTCTCCGGCTGACTAAACCAGTTGCCAATCAACAACGCCGGTTCGTGACGTCGAATCAATGCCACCAGCGACTGGGTATCGAGAAATTTTTCCTGCACGAACTGACCGAGATTTTCGCCAATCCGGTCTTTATTACGCGGGATAATCGCCGTATGACGAGAAATGATCGGAATCGGCACGCGGCGAAACAGCGCCACCACCGCAAACCAGTCCGCCAGCGCGCCGACCATCGCCGCTTCAGCAATCGCCTTCACGCCGCTCACCCAAAAATTGGGCGGCAAAAACAGCGTAACGACAAAGGTAGCAGCGGCGATAAGCAGTAAAGAGAGCGCCAACATTTTGGCGCGTCTGAGTTCAATGAGTTTATTCATAACGTTAAGAATAGAGCCTGACGGCAGGATCGCGCAAAAATCACCGCTCCTCCGCCAGCTCGGCAGCCTGATGTTGGCGCACGCGATTAAGCAATCCTGCCAGGGTGAAAACGACGATAACGCCCGCCACGACGGCTAACAGATGAAACGGCAAGCGACCGCCGTTAAACCACAGCCAGCGGCCGATTTCGACCGAGACAGACATCACCATCAGGATCACCATATTCAGCGATGCGGAGACGGTCCCTTTCGGTAAGTTATTGGAAAACAGCGTAAAGCGGAATAAGGTCGGGAAGATCAAACCAATCCCGAAAGCATACAAACTGGTGCCCAGCACCGACCACAGCCAGACGTGCGGTGACAGCAGATTGCCGATAATCAACAGTGCGAGGCCGACCAGTTGAATGGGTACAGCACGCCAGATAAAGCGCGGTTCGGTCGGATCTTTAACGAAACGCGCCACGATGGCATTCGCGACAATCACCGCGCCGAACACCGGAACCTGTGTCCAGGCGAACTGCGAAGTTGTTAAGCCGCCCGCGTCGATCAGGATCACCGGCGAGACAGCCACCCAACTCATCATTGGGATATAGCTTAAAGAGATGGTTGCTGCGCCAAAGAGGAACAGCCGATTGCAAAAGACATTACGAAAATCGCGAAAGACGCTTTTGGCGCTAAATGGAACCGCGCCGCGCTTCACCGTCTCTGGCATCGCCAGCAGTAAGCCAACAAATGAGATAAAACCCATAACTGCAATGATGGCAAAAAGGACTTTCCAGTGCACAAAGTGCATCAGAGCTGCGCCGGAAAGCGGGCCAATAATCGGCGCAATCAGTACGATGGAGGTGATAATCGCCATCAACTTGATCCCTTTTGTCTGGCCGAACGCCTCCTGCACCGTGACATAACCAACGGTGGCAATAAAACAGATACTGGTGCCCTGAATTGCACGCGCGATAAGAAACTGTGTCATAGACGTTGTGAACATTGTCGCAGCGCAGGCAAGGGTAAATATTAGCGCCCCGGTAATCAGCACCGGCCTGCGGCCAATCCTGTCGGAAAGCGGCCCCAGCAGCCACTGTAACGCCATACCGCCCGCGAGATAGAGACTGACGGCTGCCGGGGCCAGACTGACATCGGCATTAAAATCACGGACCACATTAATGATCCCCGGCTGGATCAGATCCGTCGACAGGTACGCGGCAAAGTCATACAAAATCAACGCCATCGGGAAAAACAGCGTGGCGGCATGGCGGGCAAAAAAACGTGGCATAACAAACAACTCCTTGTCCGGAGAACCCCAACGGGGAAAACGAAATTCAATACCGTCGGTAATGACGAAAGGCAGGCGAGAAGGACAAATGTACTGAATTTCATGTAATCAACCACACTGCCTGTGAACACACAGACAGAGAAATACCTTCTGACTCCAGGTCAGAATGTATAACGATTACAAATAGTCATCAGCACATTACACCTCTTGAATTGATGGGTTGCATAGAAAATATACACCTTAAGTGTAATTAAAATTTGCGGTTAATCAAAAGAGCGCGGTGGAAAGGGGAATATCTGCCTGGTACAGGAAATGTAAAACGCGAGCCTGTTTCCGGAAAAATGTTTCGTTTGCAGACGAACAAAAATAGCCTGGAAAGTGCCTCGGGGAACGAGAAATTGCCGGGTGAGAATGGTTTTGTTAGTCGCTACAGTCGGGCCATCTTATTAGCAGGTGACGGATCGCCATGACAAACTTCACAACCAGCACGCCGCATGACGCATTATTTAAGTCCTTTCTCACGCACCCTGACACCGCGCGGGATTTTATGGAGATCCACTTACCTAAAGATTTACGTGAACTGTGCGATCTCGACAGCTTAAAACTGGAATCCGCCAGCTTTGTCGATGAAAAATTGCGGGCGCTACATTCCGATATTCTGTGGTCGGTAAAGACCCGCGAAGGCGATGGTTATATCTATGTGGTGATTGAACATCAGAGCCGCGAGGACATTCATATGGCCTTTCGCCTGATGCGCTATTCCATGGCGGTGATGCAGCGCCATATCGAGCATGATAAACGTCGGCCGCTACCGCTGGTCATCCCGATGCTATTTTATCACGGTAGCCGTAGTCCTTATCCCTGGTCCCTGTGCTGGCTGGACGAATTTGCCGACCCGACTACCGCACGGAAACTTTATAGCGCAGCGTTCCCGCTGGTGGATGTCACTGTCGTGCCAGACGACGAGATTGTGCAGCATCGCAGAGTCGCCCTGTTGGAGTTGATCCAAAAGCATATTCGCCAGCGCGATCTGATGGGGCTTATCGACCAACTGGTAGTATTACTGGTTACAGAGTTTGCTAATGACAGCCAGATAACTGCACTGTTAAATTACATTTTACTGACTGGCGATGAAGCGCGTTTTAAGGCGTTTATCAGCGAACTTACCAGGCGAATGCCACACCACAGGGAGCGAATAATGACAATTGCAGAGCGAATTCATAATGATGGATGGCTGTTGGGAAGGGAGAGGGGGAGGAAAGAAGGGAAAGTAGAAGGGGAACGGAGCCTCCTCCGATTGTTGTTGCAGAATGGGGCCGATCCTGAATGGATACAACGATATACCGGACTTTCGGCAGAGCAAATGCAGGCATTAGATCAGCCCTTGCCTGAAAGCAAGCGCGAACCATGGATCGAGTACTAATCAGAGGCTGATGACAAACGCAAAGCAGCCTGATGCGCTACGCTTATCAGACCTACATTACCTCTGCAATCTATTGAATTTGCTGGTTTTGTAGGCCGGATAAGGCGTTCACGCCGCATCCGGCATGAACAAAGCACACTTTGCCTAAGCTATGCCGGAACGTGGCGATGTCGCTATAAAGATAAAACGAGTTACAGGCGATTCGTGAAAGTAAATCAGGTGCTTCGCCACTATTTCGAATTCATTCCATTGCCTGATACACGGCCTCGCCAATTTGCTTTAGTGCTTCGCGATAGGTTTCGCTGAGCGGTAAAGCGCAGTTGATGCGCAGACAATTACGGTATTTGCCGGACGCTGAGAAAATCGAGCCTGCCGCCACCTGGATTTTCATGCGGTACAGCTGCCGCGCGACGCAGACCATATCGACCTGTTCAGGCAATTCTACCCACAGTAAAAATCCGCCTTTCGGGCGCGTAATACAGATTTCGCAGGGAAAATATTCCCGTATCCAGCAGGTATAAAGCGCCAGATTGCGCTGATAAGTCTGCCGCATCCGCCGGATATGGCGATGATAGTGACCTTCCAGCACAAACGTTGCCGCCGCCATTTGCGTGGACGGTACATTAAAGCTGCTGATGGCGTATTTCATATGCAGCAGTTTATCGTGATAGCGCCCCGGTGCGACCCAACCCACGCGCAGGCCTGGAGCAATACTTTTACTGAACGAGCTGCACAACAACACTCGCCCGTCGATATCCCATGAATGGATGGTCCGCGGGCGCGGATACTCCGTTGCCAGTTCGCCGTAGACATCATCTTCAAAAATCACAATATCATGACGCTGAGCGAGAGAGAGAACGGCCCGTTTGCGTGCGTCCGGCATAATAAATCCCAGCGGATTATTACAGTTTGGCACCAGAATGATGCCTTTAATCGGCCACTGTTCCAGCGCCAGTTCCAGTGCTTCAACGCTGATGCCAGTTTCTGGATCGGTTGGGATTTCAATCACTTTCACGCCCATGCCTCGCAGCATCTGCATCGAACCGTAATAACAGGGAGATTCGACCGCGACAATATCGCCTGGTTTACACACCGCCATTAACGCCATCGACATCGAGTTATGGCAGCCGCTGGTGATGATGATGTCATCGGCGGTGACCACCGAGCCGCTGTCGAGCATCAGGCGGGCAATTTGCTCTCGCAACACTCGCTGACCGGCTAACAAGTCATAACCGAGAACGGTTTGCAGATTATGCTGTACCACCCGGCTTAGCTCCCGCCAGAGTGGTTTCAGGCTGGGCGTTTCGACATCCGGCGTGCTTTTGCTTAACGGAACAATGGAACTGTCGCTATGCGCCTCTAGCATATCCAGCACTTGATCCCACTGGGTAATTTCCACCGGGCGCTGCACCGGACGCGTCATTGGTGGCACTGGCGGTTGGGCTTTCCGTTGTGCGACAAAATAACCCGAACGCGGCTGCGGAGTGATGAGCTTCATCGTCTCCAGCGTCTGGTACGCCTGCTGCACGGTGCTGATGCTGACGCCGTGCTCCTGACTTAAGCTGCGCACCGACGGCAATTTCTCCCCGTGACGATACAGCCCTTGCTCAATCCGCTCGGCAAGCAGAGTTGCCAGATGTTGATAACGCGTCATGCTGTATTCCTTATTTAGACCATACAGAGAGAAAAACCGGTACAGATGAAGCTAAAAAACCGGATGCAGATGCTGTTTTAACCTGTCTGTATGTTAAATAAAACTAATATTTGCATCTGTATTGTGAACTGCCAGAAGGCGGATGATGAAGCCTCTGAAAGATGAGGAGGCAGCAGATGGAATTTCACGAAAACAAAGCCAAAACGCCGTTTATCAGACTTGTGCAACTCTGGCAGGCGATGAGGCGTTGGCGGCGGCAAATGCAGACCCGACGAGTGTTACAGCAGATGAGTGATGAGCGGTTGAGGGATATCGGGTTACGCAGGGAGGATGTGGAGTGAGGGGTATGTTCGTCGCGGATAAACAGGATTTCTCTATTACCTCCACAAGGAAGTGGTTATTATTGCGAAATCATCGTTTCACGGAAAGACGTCAGAATGAAAGCTACAGAAGCTCGCCTACTCGATTTTTTAAAACGTTCGCAGCAGTTTGTTATTCCCATTTATCAACGGACTTATTCATGGACAGAACAACAATGTCGGCAACTTTGGGACGACATCATTCGTGCAGGAAAGCGTGACGATATATCAGCGCATTTTATCGGTTCGGTTGTTTATATAGAGCAGGGGTTGTATCAGGTTTCTGGTATTTCTCCGTTGCTGGTCATTGATGGTCAACAACGGCTGACGACGGCAATGTTGCTGATTGAGGCTTTATCGCGCCATCTTGGCGAAGACGAAGTTTTTGATGGCTTTTCGGCAATGAAATTGCGTAATTATTATTTGCTCAATCCTTATGAGTCCGGCGAGAAAGGTTTTAAATTACTGCTGACCGAGACTGATAAAGACAGTTTGCTGGCGTTAATAAAACAAAGACCAATGCCAGAAAACTATTCCCATCGAATAATGGAAACTTTACTTTCTTTGATGAACAAATTGCCAAACTCGGTGATGACTTGATCCCCTTATGTCGTGGGTTAGCAAAGTTATTAATTGTCGATGTGGCGCTTAATCGTGGTCAGGATAATCCGCAACTGATTTTTGAAAGTATGAACTCCACCGGTAAGGCGTTAAGTCAGGCCGATCTGGTGCGCAATTTTATTCTGATGGGCCTCGAACCAGAGCATCAAACCCGGTTGTATGAAGATCACTGGCGTCCAATGGAAGTCGCCTTTGGTCAGCAAGGTTACAGCGAATATTTTGACAGTTTTATGCGTCATTATCTGACGGTAAAAACGGGGGAGATCCCTCGGACAGATGAAGTCTATGAGGCATTTAAACTCCATGCCCGCAGCCAGAGTGTTGCTGAAAAAGGCGTAGATCGACTGGTTGAAGATATTCACATCTACGCGGAGTATTACTGTGCAATGGCATTGGGAAAAGAAAGTGACAAATCGCTTGCTACGGCTTTTCAGGATTTGCGCGAGTTAAAGGTCGATGTGGCGTATCCTTTCTTACTGGCGCTTTATCATGACTATAAAAATGGCGTTTTGTCTCACGAGGATTTCCTGAGCATAATTCGTTTAATTGAATCTTATGTTTTCCGCCGTGCAGTATGTGCGATTCCGACGAATTCTCTTAACAAGACGTTTGCTACTTTTTATAAGGTCATTAATAAAGAAAAATATCTGGAAAGTATTCAGGTACATTTTTTGAATCTACCTTCATATCGTCGTTTCCCCAACGATGATGAATTTAAACGGGAATTAAAAGTTCGCGATCTCTATAACTTCCGTAGTCGCAGCTACTGGTTACGACGACTGGAAAACGATAAACGCAGAGAGCGCGTGGAAGAGTTTACGATTGAACATATTATGCCGCAGAACGAAAATTTGTCGGCTAAATGGCGCGAAGAGCTGGGAAGCGACTGGCAGCGTATTCATAAAGAACTGTTGCATACGTTGGGGAATCTCACTTTAACGCGCTATAACTCCCGTTACAGTGACAGACCTTTCGCAGAAAAACGCGATATTGAAGACGGCTTTAAGCATAGCCCGCTCTATTTGAATATCGGTCTTGGACAGTGCGAAAAATGGGATGAAGCTGCCATTCACGCCCGAGCCGATCGTCTGGCGGAGCTTGCGGTTCAGGTCTGGCAAGCGCCTTCTCTTCCTGAAGAGGTTTTAGCTGTTTATCGGGGACAGCCGGAGAACAAAACCAGTTACAGCCTGAGTGATTATCCTTTTCTTGCTGATGGCTTGCATAGCCGGTTGTTATTTGATCATCTTCGCGATGAAATTATGCGCCTGGACGCAGGGATCACGCAGGAAGTATTGAAGCTCTATATTGCGTTTAAAGCTGAAACGAATTTTGTTGATGTTGTGCCGCAAAAAAGCCGACTGCGATTGTCGCTTAATATGCAGTTTCATGAACTGGTCGATCCGAAAGGTATTGCCAAAGATGTGACAAATGTTGGGCGCTGGGGTAATGGTGATGTGGAAATTGGTTTCAGCGACCTCGCACAACTTCCTTACATTATGGGATTAATTCGTCAGGCATTTGAAAAACAAATGGAGAGCGCCTTGGTATAACGCGGCGAATAATACCCGGTAGCACTGGTGCTACCGGGTCAATGTATCAGGCAACTTTCTGTTTACCGGCAATCACCCCAATAAATTCCTGCACCTGCTTCTGTTTACGTGCCGACAGCTTGCACACCTGGCGCAGTGACTGCATCAGTTCGCTCTCTTCGGCGACGGGGGGTTGGGCGGTGAGGACAATACAGCCTTCCATCACTTTGACATCTACCACAGTGCCGGTGGCAAAACCGGCGGCTTCCAGCCACTGACCTTTCAGGGTGATGGCGGGAATACGGCTGCAATCCGGGTAGCGGCTCGCATAACTCACGGTTAATTGACGGTTATTTGCCGGGGAGACTTCTGCTTCGAACGGTTGTGCAATAGAATGCGTGTCAGTCATAACTGCTATTCCTTGAAAATAGTGATTGTGATGAGCGGTGCGGGTGTGTTGGCGCACATCCCCACCGCGCTAAATACCTGGATATATCATCAGTAAATACAGGGAAAGTCCAGCTAAAAATTAATGAAAATAAGATGAAAATTAGCGTGAAATATAATTTTTGGTGATGTGAATAAAGCGGCTATTGAGCCGCTTTATTGGTTTTATGAGGGCGAGAAAATTAGTTTATAGCCGCGTCAGTGAGTGCGTCTGCAAGGTGCAGTTGGGTTTGCTGGGCGGATTGAATGTAGGCTCTTAGAACATCGCAAACTGATAATAAGTTTTGAACTTTATCAACAATACGATGGAATTCTTCTAATGGTGGACATGGGAAAAACAATTGACTTAATATATCAATGTTGATGTTTTTTTGCGCAGTTGATGGGGCGAATTTTTCCAGAGTGGATTTTATTGTCATCATGAAATAATGAAAATAAAGAACAGGTATTTCATTTTCATATGGAGTAAAGCCAACTACACTATCGGGAAAACAAGCATCAAAGTTTAAAATACCAGAGTCTGCAATATTTGCAGCAATCGTAATACAAAGAGTACCTTTATTCCATAATTTACTTTGACTTAATCCTAGTTGATTATATAGCGCGGAATATGTATTTATACATCCATTAGATCTTGCAACATCACCTGTTTGTACTAATGGGATTGTGCCATCAGCATAAAGAGTGGGATCGTTACGAGGTCTATGTTTAGATCTTCCTCTAGCAAGTATGCCAATATCTGATAGGTAACTCCACTCCCACCCTTCCGGAAGTTCAAACGGTTTTTCCTCATCGCTAATCGGTGGCAACGATTTTTGTTTTTTTATTTTCCCTTCTTTCACCAGTTGAGCTTTTTCCTGCGCAATACGTTTGAGCAGTTCGGAGGCTGGTTCGTCATTCGGATCCTGCGGCACAAGTTTACCCATTACGGCCAGTTGCAGAATGGTCTGTTTTAACGCATCCACGCTGGCTTCGGTGGTAAATAGTGTGTCGAAATGCTCGCTAATACGCGTCCAGTTTTCAGCCAGTTCCTCGGCGTTTTGGCTGTCTGTAAGTGTTCCCAACAGGGTTTCAACCAGTTGCTGATGTGCGTCCAGACTTGTCAGGGATTGCTGTTCCAGTTGGTCGCATAGGGACATAAGTTCATTTGCCCTTGAGACGATTTTTAGTTGTTCACTCAATGGCGGTAAAGGTAATAATATTTTCGAAACAATTGCCCCAGAGACTTCTTTAAATGTAGTCCCACTTGCCTCTGCATCTATTTTTTTTGCAGATGCCAGTAGAAAGTAATATATATATTCTGCACTTTCTTTGATATATGGAACACAAGATTTAAAACCCTGGTTTGTTGACAGTTCTGCATCTGCTATAGCGACATATCCAATTGGTGCTCGGCTAGAGAAAAGCACACTCCCCTTTGGCATCAACCGGGCTGATGAGTTTGACAGTCCTGCGGGTGAAATATCACGGGCTCCAGATGTAATGTACTTCCCTTTGAGTCCGTAGAGGTCTGCTGGAGTAATCCACTTAATACCATTTTTGGCCCAAAATTGCGGATTATCGGACTTTGGAGTTCCTCCTCCGACTATTTCACCTACGGTTGACAGTGTGACCCACTCCCATCCCTCCGGCAATTCAAACGGCTTCTCTTCCTCGCTAATTTCCGGCAGCGGTTTTTGCTTTTTAATTTTACCTTGCTTCACCAGCTCCGCTTTTTCCGCCGCAATACGCTTCAGCAGCTCCGACGCCGGTTCATCGTTCGGGTCCTGCGGCACCAGTTTACCGCGCACAGCCAGTTCCAGAATCAGCTCACGTAATTTCTTAATGCCATATAAATCAATTTTTCCGGAACTGCCGCGCCCGGCGGTGGAACGGGTTTGCAACGCCGAGGTCCAGGTTTCCATATGATCAACGATCAGCTTTTCCACACTCATTAGTTAACCTCCTTGCCAGACAGCGCAGCGCCAAGAATATCGCGCAGTTGATTACGCAGCGTCTGGATCTCCGCCTGCTGTTTTGCATACTGCGCTAACAGCTCGTCCGGATCATGGCTGACGGTTTCCGCCTGATGTGGGTTTTTAATATCCAGATTGAAGTTACGCGCAATCACGTCATCAATGCTGACTTTCCATGCCTGCTCATTCTCGACGCGGCTGGCAAAACCATCGGCCTCGTTACCCCACCAGTCAATCTCCGCCTGAAACTCTTCAAACTTCATCGGCTTGGTTTTGCTGTAGTTTTTCACGCCCGCCGGATACGGATGCTCATAGAACCAAATCTCTTTGGTTGGCTGACCTTTGGTAAAGAACAACAGGTTGGTTTTAATGCCGGTATAGGGGTTAAACACCCCATTCGGTAAACGCACGATAGTATGCAGGTTGCACTCTTCGGTAAGTAGCTTTTTGATTTTGGTTTTAACGCCTTCGCCAAATAGCGTGCCATCCGGCAATACCACCGCCGCGCGACCGTTTTTCGCCAGTACTTCCACAATCAGTTGCAGGAACAGATCCGCCGTTTCGCGGGTTTGCATCTCTGCCGGAAAGTTCTTCTCAATACCGTCTTCTTCCGTTCCACCAAACGGCGGGTTGGTAACAATGACATCCAGTTGCTCATCCCAGGAGGAAAGCGGTTTGTTCAGGGTGTTGTCGTGACGAATTTGTACCGGTACTTCGATGCCGTGTAGCAGCATATTGGTGGTCGCCAGCAGGTGCGGAAGCTGTTTTTTCTCGACACCGTGGATCTGTTGTTGCAGCGTCTGATGATCGGCGACGCTCTTCACGTATTTGTTCTTTACATGATCGAACGCGCAGGCAAGAAAACCGCCCGTACCACAGGCCGGGTCCATAATGGATTCGCCGAGTTTCGGATCAACGCGATCCACCATAAAGCGAGTGACGGCGCGTGGAGTATAGAATTCGCCAGCATTGCCCGCAGATTGCAGATCTTTAAGGATCTGTTCGTAAATATCACCAAACAGATGGCGTTCGCTGGCGCTGGTAAAGTCAATTTCGTTCAGCTTGTTGATCACCTGACGCAGTAGCGTACCGTTTTTCATATAGTTATAGGCATCGCTGAACGCCTGCTTCACCACGTAGCCGCGTGGGTTTTTATCGATAGGCGCAGTGAGGTTTTTCAACGCCGGGAACAGATCATCATTAACGAATTCCAGCAGGGAATCACCGGTAATGCCCTGCGCGTTGGCGGCCCAACTGCGCCACAAATAACGCTGTGGGATCGGATATTGATAGTTATCCTGCTCCAGTTCCAGCGCCTCTTCCTGGGCATCGAAGATTTTCAAAAATAGCAGCCAGGAGAGCTGACCGAGACGCTGCGCATCGCCATCCACACCGGCATCTTTGCGCATAATATCTTGTAATGATTTGATTACTGAACTGATAGACATGTTGTATTCCATGAAAAACAAGGCCTTCTGCAACATGATGGTTGCAGAAGGCGCAAAAGAGAGTTGTTAAGCAGAGCGGGGCGGTAATTGGTAGATTTCGTTTTCCAGCTCGCTGAGCGCCTGATTATACCCGTTACGGTCGCCAAATCCGGTTTTAATAATCTCCGGTAAGGTGCCCATGCTGTCGAATGGCTTAAGTTTCAGCACCTGAATACTTTCGATCTCCTGTACGCCCGCATCGGCGTATTTATCCAGCAGATTATCGAGCACGGCTTGCGCTGCTTCAGAGTATTTTGTGAAGTAGTTCCGCTTGCGCACGTTCTCGGCGCGCTCTTTGCGGGTTAACGGCGGCTGACCATACACTACGTGGCAAAGCATGTCGAATGGGTCGAGATCTTTACCGACTTCTTCTGCCAGTACTTCCCAGATGATCCCCTGTTGCTCCAGCTCGTGAATGATCGCTTCTTTGCGATCGGCGTCCTGCCACTTGCGGGTAAAGTCATCCAGCGAGGCATATTCTTTGAGCAGTGTTTTGCGGGTGTAATCTTTAAAGGATTCGGTAACCAGTTTACCGTCGGCGTCGTAATACTGAACACGCTGCGCAATAACGCCCACCGCTACACCGTTGACGTGAAACTTGCGGATTTTCTTCTCGTCTTCTTCCGGAAGTGGGCCGACATCATCGGTATCGGTAACCTGGTATGGTGGCGCAGGCGGTTCATCAACGCCTGTTACCTGTTCGTCGTCATGTTCGCTGATTTCTTCGAGTTTCTCTTCAAAATCAGAGTCTGGATCGGCGATATCCTCTGGTGTGGTATCCATGACTTTTTCGGGAATGCCATCGAAACGCTCATCGGCAAACAGTTCGGTGGCTTTTTTAAAGTCGAGGATGGTAAACCAGAGTTTGCCGTAACGTTCGTCGATGCGTGTACCACGACCGATAATCTGCTTGAATTTGGTCATCGACTGGATGTTCTGGTCCAGTACTACCAGTTTGCAGGTTTTAGCATCCACACCGGTGGTCATCAGCTCTGAAGTGGTCGCGATAACCGGGTACGGTTTTTTCGGGTTGATGAAGTTATCCAACTGAGCTTTGCCAATTTCATCATCGCCGGTGATTTTCATGACGTATTTGTCGTTCTTTTTCACCTGCTCCGGGTTGAGATTAACCAGGGCGCGGCGCATACGTTCTGCATGATCGATGTCGTTACAGAAGACGATGGTTTTATCCATCGGATTGGTGCGCTTGAGGTAGTCGGTAATGGTTCTGGCAACCAGTTCTGTGCGTTCGTCGATTACCATCGTGCGATCGAAATCTTTCTGGTTATAGATACGATCGTCGATCACTTCGCCGTTTAAGTCAGTTTGCCCTTTGGTTGGGCGCCAGCCTTGCAGATCAACATCAATATCAACACGGACAACTTTATAAGGGGCGAGGAAGCCGTCTTCGATCCCTTCTTTTAGCGAGTAGACGTAAACCGGATCGCCGAAGTAATCCGTGCTGGAGACTTCATGCGTCTCTTTTGGCGTGGCGGTTAAGCCAATTTGGGTGGCGGAACTGAAATAATCAAGGATCTCTCGCCAGGCGCTGTCTTCGGATGCGCTGCCGCGATGGCATTCGTCGATCACGATCAGATCGAAGAAATCTGGTGCGACTTGTTTAAACGCTTTTTGGTCTTCCTCCGGGCCAGTTATAGCCTGATAGAGCGCGAGGTGAATTTCATAAGCGGGATCAATGGTGCGTCCGCTGACTTTGGTCATTGCCGTACCAAATGGCTGGAAATCATTATTTTTGGTTTGGTCGACCAGAATGTTGCGATCGGCAAGGAACAAAATGCGTTTTTTATTTTTTGATTTCCACAGGCGCCAGATGATCTGGAATGCGGTATAGGTTTTCCCTGTTCCGGTCGCCATGACCAGCAGAACGCGGTTTTGCCCGTTGGAGACGGCTTCAATGGTTTTGTTGATTGCCTGAAGCTGGTAATAACGTGGCGATTTACCGCTGCCATCGTCGTAATAATCCTGAGTAATCACCGGAAGCTGAGCTTGTGTGTATCCTTTCCAGAGGCAGAATTTTTGCCAGAGTTCAGCGGGGGAGGGGAAGTCATCCAGCGTTATTTGCTTTTCAAGGCATTCACCTTCGGCTGCCGTGGCATCGCGGAAGATAAAGCCATCACCGTTGGTGGCAAAAACAAAAGGAACGTCCAGCAGGCGCGCATATTCAATGCCCTGTTGCATCCCTTTGCCAATTTCATGTTTGTTGGCTTTTGCTTCAATCACGGCTAAGGGAATGCCTGGTTTGTGATACAGCACGATGTCAGCAGATTTTACCGTTCTGCGTGCCGCAACTTTACCACGTACGATGACTTTACCGTCCCGGAGTTTGACCTCCTGTCTGATTTGCGTTGTGTTGTCCCAGCCTGCATTGAGAATGGCTGGCATAACGCATTTGGTAATGATGTCTGCTTCCGTCAGGTTACTTAGGTTCAGTTCCGCCATGGGGTGTTCTCATCTAAATGCGATGCGCAAATTCTACACAGAAAAATAGATGAATTCATCTGTTCAAAGAGTATTATCAGCGTTAAGTCACTGTTTTAAAGGTATTCTTGAGTTTCATCAATAGTAGGATAAGGATTCATATGGAGAATGTTCGGTTCTTGCAAGGAGTGAAACAATATTTTTGTACTAAGGCATTAGATGTCATTCTGCTAATTTATCTACTCCTTGGTTTTATACTTCTCCCTTATAAATATCTGTGGAAAGATATTGTTTTATCTCTGTGCTTTGTTGGTATTCTTCTTTATGCATTAGTGGAAGAAAATCGCATTACAGAATATATGGGGTATTTTGTCAAGTTCAGTAATAAAAACAGTTTGAATAGTTGTGCTGCCTGGTGTTCGCTTATTGCATGGTTTATATTTTTGTTTTTTGTGCTTTCAATTAATATTTTTCCAGTCAGTGTCTCTGTATCCGTTTTTAGTGCTTTTTCAGTATTTGTTTTTCTGGGAGGTGTTTTTATTATATTAGAGTTGGAATTTAAAAATAATAAAAAATTAATGATTATTAGGTCTATGACTTTAGCTGTCATACCAATTATATATTTATTCTCAAGTAGTTTTTCTTCCAGTTTATTTTTAAGTTTGAGTAATCTAAATATCACACTATCACCATGGGTTGAGTATTTCTGGAAAGGGATGGCTTTTTTGTTAATTTTCTTCATGTTGATGCAACTTATTATCTATTTTGCTTTTTTAACTCTGGGGACTAAATTAAGTGTGTAT
>NZ_CAOLGM010000031.1:0-39458 GCF_948475835.1 uncultured Escherichia sp.
GTCATATGCCTATGAATATGATGTAAAATATAATATATGTCATTTGAGAAAAAAGAGCAGAATGAGGTAAAAATCTTTGGCTGTGTATTCAGTCTGGTAATCATCCAAGGAAAGCTTATCAGAAGGGTGATGACTCCAATTAGTAGAACATATATTTTCGATAAAAGCACCGATGACTTTTTCATGAAGTTCTACAGAACGCGAGAAACAGATGGTTCTGCGGGCCAGACGTTTGATTCGGGTTCTCAGGGTCAGATTGTTACGCTCAATGTGCTGAGTAAAAATCTTACCAGTCAGATGCTTCTCCTTCGGTAACTCTCTAGCGTAACTACCCCATTCGTCAGTGGTCAACATGCCGATGGTAAAAGGGTAAGCAGCGCCCGCAATTCACGACAGGTTTCGTCAGTCCGGGGGCCAAAAGTGTAGGCCAGAACACCACCAGTTTTCGTGTTGTACACGTACCAGAGCCAGTGCTGTCGCGCTTTACTGCCGACAAAGCTCCATTGCTGACTAAGTTTGCAGATGAGTGCCACATCAGCATGAGCGACCGGGGATGACGTTATTCTTCGTGGCGAGAGTTTTTTAAAGTTCGGATGACTGTATTAATGCCGATTTTCAGCGTACGGGCAGTATCGCGAACCCCGGCACCGTTGAAAGTCATTTCAGCGATTTGGTCTTTAACTCCCGGTTTACGGGGCTCGTAACAGTAACTGAGCTGAAATACCCGGTGACAGTCACGGCCGCGGAATCGATCATGTCTTTTTGGGTTCTGCCCGTGACGGTAAACCTGAACGGACTGGCAACGGGGGCAATGAAGGTTAACTGTGACCATGAAACAACCTTAAAAGCGAGTATTATATCCTTAATTCAACTAATTGGAGGCATCACCGTTTACCGGAGCGACAGCTTGCGGAAAGGTCGTGCAACTACAAAGCAACAAACAGACTACGGCGGGAATTATTTTTTTCATCATCCATTACCACGAAAACAGCGGCCACTCTTTGGCAACCGTGGTGAGTTGTGGCGCGTCGAAAACGGCTTGTGGTGAAACTACCGTTTCCTCAAGCGGAATATTTTTACCGTAGCGTTCTTTGAGCTTCGCCTGGACCAGCGGGTTGCTGAGATCAAACTCTTTCAACTTCTGCTGTTCGCCCACGCGCATTCCCAGCGCGTTCTGGTAAACCTTCCACACCACTTCCGAACAGTACTGGCGATCGTCGCTCCATGAGAAGCTGAAATCATACGGTTTACCAAGATAACGTTTTGCCGTTTGCGCCAGTTTTTGCTGTTGTTCAACACTCAGTCCGCCTTCAACGCGGCGAACGACGTATTTGCCCTTTTCACCATGGGCAATCCACTGCTTGAGCGGGGTGTATTTCACCGGGCCGACCGCTTCAAAAACGTAGGGCTTTTTGTTACGCATCACCAGCATACCGGTGTGGCTGTAATCGGAATGGGTCGCCAGTTGGATCGCTTTACTTTGCGATGAGCGAGAGATCTGAAAGATGATGTCGCCAGTTTGCGGCTGCCAGGCAAAGGCAGGCACAGAAACCAGCAGGCTGAGGATCAGTAGCCTGATTTTCATCGTTAAACGTCCTTGTATGAAAAAAGCGGCTGGTTAACTCCGCGCCGCTCTTTTCCGCTTTAGTATTCCCACGTCTCCGGGTTAATCCCCATCTCACGCATGATCTCTTTTGCCGCTTCCGGGATTTCGTCGCTGCGCTCTTTACGCAGATCGGCATCATCCGGCAAAGGTTGCCCGGTAAAGGCATGCAGAAACGCTTCGCACAGCAGCTCGCTGTTGGTAGCGTGACGCAGGTTGTTCACCTGACGACGCGTGCGTTCATCGGTGAGGATTTTTAACACCTTAAGAGGAATGGAAACCGTAATCTTTTTGACTTGTTCACTCTTCTTGCCGTGCTCAGCGTATGGGCTGATATATTCGCCGCTCCATTCAGCCATGAGATACTTAATCCTCTTCGTCAATAAATTGAGACCAGACCACACAATTTATGTGGGTACTGACCGTAAACCCGCATAGTTTACCGTACAGGCGTTACCGTGACATCGGGTAATCCACCTGCTGGCGTGATAATGCATATAATTTTAACGGCTATTTGGGATTTGCTCAATCTATACGCAAAGAAGTTTAGATGTCCAGATGTATTGACGTCCATTAACACAATGTTTACTCTGGTGCCTGACATTTCACCGACAAAGCCCAGGGAACTTCATCACATGACGCGTAAACAGGCCACCATCGCAGTGCGTAGCGGGTTAAATGACGACGAACAGTATGGTTGCGTTGTCCCACCGATCCATCTTTCCAGCACATATAACTTTACCGGATTTAATGAACCGCGCGCGCATGATTACTCGCGTCGCGGCAACCCAACGCGCGATGTGGTTCAGCGTGCGCTGGCAGAACTGGAAGGCGGTGCTGGTGCAGTACTTACTAATACCGGCATGTCCGCGATTCACCTGGTAACGACCGTCTTTTTGAAACCTGGCGATCTGCTGGTTGCGCCGCACGACTGCTACGGCGGTAGCTATCGCCTGTTCGACAGCCTGGCGAAACGCGGTTGCTATCGCGTGTTGTTTGTTGATCAAGGCGATGAACAGGCATTACGGGCAGCGCTGGCAGAAAAACCCAAACTGGTACTGGTAGAAAGCCCAAGTAATCCATTGTTACGCGTCGTGGATATTGCGAAAATCTGCCATCTGGCAAGGGAAGTCGGGGCGGTGAGCGTGGTGGATAACACCTTCTTAAGCCCGGCATTACAAAATCCGCTGGCATTAGGTGCCGATCTGGTGTTGCATTCATGCACGAAATATCTGAACGGTCACTCAGACGTGGTGGCTGGCGTGGTGATTGCTAAAGATCCGGACGTTGTCACCGAACTGGCCTGGTGGGCAAACAATATTGGCGTGACGGGCGGCGCGTTTGACAGCTATCTGCTGCTACGCGGGTTGCGAACTCTGGTGCCGCGTATGGAGCTGGCGCAGCGCAACGCGCAGGCGATTGTGAAATATCTGCAAACCCAGCCGTTGGTGAAAAAACTGTATCACCCGTCGCTGCCGGAAAATCAGGGGCATGAAATTGCCGCGCGTCAGCAAAAAGGCTTTGGCGCAATGTTGAGTTTTGAACTGGATGGCGATGAGCAGACGCTGCGTCGTTTCCTGAGCGGGCTGTCGTTGTTTACGCTGGCGGAATCATTAGGGGGAGTGGAAAGTTTAATCTCTCACGCCGCAACCATGACACATGCAGGCATGGCACCAGAAGCGCGTGCTGCCGCCGGGATCTCCGAGACGCTGCTGCGTATCTCCACCGGTATTGAAGATGGCGAAGATTTAATTGCCGACCTGGAAAATGGCTTCCGGGCTGCAAACAAGGGGTAAAAATGAGTGTGATTGCGCAGGCAGGGGCGAAAGGTCGTCAGCTGCATAAATTTGGTGGCAGTAGTCTGGCTGATGTGAAGTGTTATTTGCGTGTCGCGGGCATTATGGCGGAGTACTCTCAGCCTGACGATATGATGGTGGTTTCCGCCGCCGGTAGCACCACTAACCAGTTGATTAACTGGTTGAAACTAAGCCAGACCGATCGTCTCTCTGCGCATCAGGTTCAACAAACGCTGCGTCGCTATCAGTGCGATCTGATTAGCGGTCTGCTACCCGCTGAAGAAGCCGATAGCCTCATTAGCGCTTTTGTCAGCGACCTTGAGCGCCTGGCGGCGCTGCTCGACAGCGGTATTAACGACGCAGTGTATGCGGAAGTGGTGGGGCACGGTGAAGTGTGGTCGGCACGCCTGATGTCTGCGGTACTTAATCAACAAGGGCTGCCAGCGGCCTGGCTTGATGCCCGCGAGTTTTTACGCGCTGAACGCGCCGCACAACCGCAGGTTGATGAAGGGCTTTCTTACCCGTTGCTGCAACAGCTGCTGGTGCAACATCCGGGCAAACGTCTGGTGGTGACCGGATTTATCAGCCGCAACAACGCCGGTGAAACGGTGCTGCTGGGGCGTAACGGTTCCGACTATTCCGCGACACAAATCGGTGCGCTGGCGGGTGTTTCTCGCGTAACCATCTGGAGCGACGTCGCCGGGGTATACAGTGCCGACCCGCGTAAAGTGAAAGATGCCTGCCTGCTGCCGTTGCTGCGTCTGGATGAGGCCAGCGAACTGGCGCGCCTGGCGGCTCCCGTTCTTCACGCCCGTACTTTACAGCCGGTTTCTGGCAGCGAAATCGACCTGCAACTGCGCTGTAGCTACACGCCGGATCAAGGTTCCACGCGCATTGAACGCGTGCTGGCCTCCGGTACTGGTGCGCGTATTGTCACCAGCCACGATGATGTCTGTTTGATTGAGTTTCAGGTGCCCGCCAGTCAGGATTTCAAACTGGCGCATAAAGAGATCGACCAAATCCTGAAACGCGCGCAGGTACGCCCGCTGGCGGTTGGCGTACATAACGATCGCCAGTTGCTGCAATTTTGCTACACCTCAGAAGTGGCCGACAGTGCGCTGAAAATCCTCGACGAAGCGGGATTACCTGGCGAACTGCGCCTGCGTCAGGGGCTGGCGCTGGTGGCGATGGTCGGTGCAGGCGTCACCCGTAACCCGCTGCATTGCCACCGCTTCTGGCAGCAACTGAAAGGCCAGCCGGTCGAATTTACCTGGCAGTCCGATGACGGCATCAGCCTGGTGGCAGTACTGCGCACCGGCCCGACCGAAAGCCTGATTCAGGGGCTGCATCAGTCCGTCTTCCGCGCAGAAAAACGCATCGGCCTGGTATTGTTCGGTAAGGGCAATATCGGTTCCCGTTGGCTGGAACTGTTCGCCCGTGAGCAGAGCACGCTTTCGGCACGTACCGGCTTTGAGTTTGTGCTGGCAGGTGTGGTGGACAGCCGCCGCAGCCTGTTGAGCTATGACGGGCTGGACGCCAGCCGCGCGTTAGCCTTCTTCAACGATGAAGCGGTTGAGCAGGATGAAGAGTCGTTGTTCCTGTGGATGCGCGCCCATCCGTATGATGATTTAGTGGTGCTGGACGTTACCGCCAGCCAGCAGCTTGCTGATCAGTATCTTGATTTCGCCAGCCACGGTTTCCACGTTATCAGCGCCAACAAACTGGCGGGAGCCAGCGACAGCAATAAATATCGCCAGATCCACGACGCCTTCGAAAAAACCGGGCGTCACTGGCTGTACAATGCCACCGTCGGTGCGGGCTTGCCGATCAACCACACCGTGCGCGATCTGATCGACAGCGGCGATACTATTTTGTCGATCAGCGGGATCTTCTCCGGCACGCTCTCCTGGCTGTTCCTGCAATTCGACGGTAGCGTGCCGTTTACCGAGCTGGTGGATCAGGCGTGGCAGCAGGGCTTAACCGAGCCTGATCCGCGTGACGACCTCTCCGGCAAAGACGTAATGCGCAAGCTGGTAATTCTGGCGCGTGAAGCGGGTTACAACATTGAACCGGACCAGGTACGTGTGGAATCGCTGGTGCCTGCTCATTGCGAAGGCGGCAGCATCGACCATTTCTTTGAAAATGGCGATGAACTTAACGAGCAGATGGTGCAACGGCTGGAAGCGGCCCGCGAAATGGGGCTGGTGCTGCGCTACGTGGCGCGTTTCGATGCCAACGGCAAAGCGCGTGTGGGCGTGGAGGCGGTGCGTGAAGACCATCCGCTGGCATCACTGCTGCCGTGCGATAACGTCTTTGCCATCGAAAGCCGCTGGTATCGCGACAACCCGCTGGTGATCCGTGGGCCTGGCGCGGGGCGCGACGTCACCGCCGGGGCGATTCAGTCGGATATCAACCGGCTGGCACAGTTGTTGTAATTTCAGAAATTTAATAATGCCCGGTACTCATGTTTTCGGGTTTATGGTTTCTAATGAAATATATTGAATTATCATAGGATTAGGCCGGATTAAGCGTTTACGACGAATCCGGCAAGAAGCAATAAGTACATGGTTAGTTTATATTTGCAGTCCGGTTTGCTTTGCATACCGGATTTTCTTTTTCTTACCATCCTGAAGTTTTTTCATCTTCCCTGATTTTTCCTCACCATCATTGGTCATTTTTCGGTTGACGCCCTTCGGCTTTTCCTTCATCTTTACATCTGGACGTCTAAACGGATAGATGTGCACAACACAACATATAACTACAAGCGATTGATGAGGTAAGGTATGAGCTTTTTTCACGCCAGCCAGCGGGATGCCCTGAATCAGAGCCTGGCAGAAGTCCAGGGGCAAATTAACGTTTCGTTCGAGTTTTTCCCGCCGCGTACCAGTGAAATGGAGCAGACCCTGTGGAACTCCATCGATCGCCTTAGCAGCCTGAAACCGAAGTTTGTATCGGTGACCTATGGCGCGAACTCCGGCGAGCGCGACCGTACGCACAGCATTATTAAAGGCATTAAAGATCGCACTGGTCTGGAAGCGGCACCGCATCTTACTTGCATTGATGCGACGCCCGACGAGCTGCGCACCATTGCACGCGACTACTGGAATAACGGTATTCGTCATATCGTGGCGCTGCGTGGCGATCTGCCGCCGGGAAGTGGTAAGCCGGAAATATATGCTTCTGACCTGGTGACGCTGTTAAAAGAAGTGGCAGATTTCGATATCTCCGTGGCGGCGTATCCGGAGGTTCACCCGGAAGCAAAAAGCGCTCAGGCGGATTTGCTTAATCTGAAACGCAAAGTCGATGCCGGAGCCAACCGCGCGATTACTCAGTTCTTCTTCGATGTCGAAAGCTACCTGCGTTTTCGTGACCGCTGTGTATCGGCGGGCATTGATGTGGAAATTATTCCGGGAATTTTGCCGGTATCTAACTTTAAACAGGCGAAGAAATTTGCCGATATGACCAACGTGCGTATTCCGGCGTGGATGGCGCAAATGTTCGACGGCCTGGATGATGATGCCGAAACCCGCAAACTGGTGGGCGCGAATATTGCCATGGATATGGTGAAGATTTTAAGCCGTGAAGGAGTGAAAGATTTCCACTTCTATACGCTTAACCGCGCTGAAATGAGTTACGCGATTTGCCATACGCTGGGTGTTCGACCTGGTTTATAAATAGTGTGGCTTTTGTGAAAATCACACAGCGATCACAAATTTTAAACAGAGCACAAAATGCTGCCTCGAAATGAGGGCGGGAAAATAAGGTTGTCAGCCTTGTTTTCTCCCTCATTACTTGAAGGATATGAAGCTAAAACCCTTTTTTATAAAGCATTTGTCCGAATTCGGACATAATCAAAAAAGCTTAATTACGATCAATTTGATCTACATCTCTTTAACCAACAATATGTAAGATCTCAACTATCGCATCCGTGGATTAATTCAATTATAACTTCTCTCTAACGCTGTGTATCGTAACGGTAACACTGTAGAGGGGAGCACATTGATGAGCACGTCAGACGATATTCATAACACGACAGCCACTGGCAAATGCCCGTTCCATCAGGGCGGTCACGACCAGAGCGCGGGGGCGGGCACAACCACTCGCGACTGGTGGCCAAATCAACTCCGTGTTGACCTGTTAAACCAACATTCTAATCGTTCTAACCCGCTGGGTGAGGACTTTGACTACCGCAAAGAATTCAGCAAATTAGATTACTACGGCCTGAAAAAAGATCTGAAAGCCCTGCTGACAGAATCTCAGCCGTGGTGGCCTGCCGACTGGGGCAGCTACGCCGGTCTGTTTATTCGTATGGCCTGGCACGGCGCGGGGACTTACCGTTCAATCGATGGACGCGGTGGCGCGGGTCGTGGTCAGCAACGTTTTGCACCGCTGAACTCCTGGCCGGATAACGTAAGCCTCGATAAAGCGCGTCGCCTGTTGTGGCCAATCAAACAGAAATATGGTCAGAAAATCTCCTGGGCCGACCTGTTTATCCTCGCGGGTAACGTGGCGCTAGAAAACTCCGGCTTCCGTACCTTCGGTTTTGGTGCCGGTCGTGAAGACGTCTGGGAACCGGATCTGGATGTTAACTGGGGTGATGAAAAAGCCTGGCTGACTCACCGTCATCCGGAAGCGCTGGCGAAAGCACCGCTGGGTGCAACCGAGATGGGTCTGATTTACGTTAACCCGGAAGGCCCGGATCACAGCGGCGAACCGCTTTCTGCGGCAGCAGCTATCCGCGCGACCTTCGGCAACATGGGCATGAACGACGAAGAAACCGTGGCGCTGATTGCGGGTGGTCATACGCTGGGTAAAACCCACGGTGCCGGTCCGACATCAAATGTAGGTCCTGATCCAGAAGCTGCACCGATTGAAGAACAAGGTTTAGGTTGGGCGAGCACTTACGGCAGCGGCGTTGGCGCAGATGCCATTACCTCTGGTCTGGAAGTAGTCTGGACCCAGACGCCGACCCAGTGGAGCAACTATTTCTTCGAGAACCTGTTCAAGTATGAGTGGGTACAGACCCGCAGCCCGGCTGGCGCAATCCAGTTCGAAGCGGTAGACGCACCGGAAATTATCCCGGATCCGTTTGATCCGTCGAAGAAACGTAAACCGACGATGCTGGTGACCGACCTGACGCTGCGTTTTGATCCTGAGTTCGAGAAGATCTCTCGTCGTTTCCTCAACGATCCGCAGGCGTTCAACGAAGCCTTTGCCCGTGCCTGGTTCAAACTGACGCACAGGGATATGGGGCCGAAATCTCGTTACATCGGACCGGAAGTACCGAAAGAAGATCTGATCTGGCAAGATCCGCTGCCGCAGCCGATCTACAACCCGACCGAGCAGGACATTATCGATCTGAAATTCGCGATTGCGGATTCTGGTCTGTCTGTTAGTGAGCTGGTATCGGTGGCCTGGGCTTCTGCTTCTACCTTCCGTGGTGGCGACAAACGCGGTGGTGCCAACGGTGCGCGTCTGGCATTAATGCCGCAGCGCGACTGGGATGTGAACGCCGCAGCCGTTCGTGCTCTGCCTGTTCTGGAGAAAATCCAGAAAGAGTCTGGTAAAGCCTCGCTGGCGGATATCATCGTGCTGGCTGGTGTGGTTGGTGTTGAGAAAGCCGCAAGCGCCGCAGGTTTGAGCATTCATGTACCGTTTGCGCCGGGCCGCGTTGATGCGCGTCAGGATCAGACTGACATTGAGATGTTCGAGCTGCTGGAGCCAATTGCTGACGGTTTCCGTAACTATCGCGCTCGTCTGGATGTTTCCACCACCGAGTCACTGCTGATCGACAAAGCACAGCAACTGACGCTGACCGCGCCGGAAATGACTGCGCTGGTGGGCGGGATGCGTGTACTGGGTGCCAACTTCGATGGCAGCAAAAACGGCGTCTTCACTGACCGCGTTGGCGTATTGAGCAATGACTTCTTCGTGAACTTGCTGGATATGCGTTACGAGTGGAAAGCGACTGACGAATCGAAAGAGCTGTTCGAAGGTCGTGACCGTGAAACCGGCGAAGTGAAATACACAGCCAGCCGTGCGGATCTGGTATTTGGTTCTAACTCTGTCCTGCGTGCGGTAGCGGAAGTTTACGCCAGCAGCGATGCCCACGAGAAGTTTGTTAAAGACTTCGTGGCGGCATGGGTGAAAGTGATGAACCTCGACCGTTTCGACCTGCTGTAATCTGACCTTCTTCAGCGACTGTCTTTCAGGCAGTCGCTGAAGTTTCTTTACCGGCGTATAGTGTCCACAGGAAAACTACACACTGGATCTCTCATGTCTGCCGCAGGAAAGAGCAACCCACTGGCAATCAGTGGCCTGGTTGTGCTCACACTTATCTGGAGTTATAGCTGGATTTTCATGAAGCAAGTCACCAGCTACATCGGTGCCTTCGACTTTACCGCCTTACGCTGCATTTTCGGCGCTCTCGTTTTATTCATCGTCCTTTTATTACGTGGTCGCGGAATGCGCCCGACACCGTTTAAATACACCTTAGCCATTGCCCTGTTACAAACCTGCGGGATGGTTGGCCTGGCGCAGTGGGCGCTGGTCAGCGGCGGAGCGGGGAAGGTGGCGATCCTAAGCTATACCATGCCGTTCTGGGTGGTGATTTTCGCCGCGTTGTTTCTCGGTGAACGCCTGCGACGTGGGCAATATTTCGCGATACTGATTGCCGCTTTCGGCTTATTTTTGGTGTTGCAGCCGTGGCAACTCGATTTCTCTTCAATGAAAAGTGCCATGCTGGCAATCCTCTCCGGCGTCAGTTGGGGGGCGAGCGCGATTGTTGCTAAACGCCTATACACCCGTCATCCGCGCGTGGATTTATTATCGTTAACATCCTGGCAGATGCTCTATGCGGCGCTGGTGATGAGTGTGGTCGCTTTACTGGTGCCGCAACGTGAAATTGACTGGCAGCCCACCGTGTTCTGGGCGCTGGCCTACAGTGCGATTCTGGCGACGGCGCTGGCGTGGAGCTTATGGTTGTTTGTATTGAAAAACTTGCCTGCCAGTATTGCCAGCTTAAGCACGCTGGCCGTTCCCGTTTGCGGCGTACTCTTTTCCTGGTGGCTGCTCGGTGAGAATCCGGGGGCCGTTGAAGGTAGCGGTATTGTGCTGATTGTGCTGGCACTGGCGCTGGTGAGCCGTAAGAAAAAAGAAGCTGTCAGTGTAAAAAGCATCTGAATTTTTTCTTCATGTGGGGCGATCGCTTATTTAACAAAATAACGATAATGCCCCACCATCCGCCAGCTAAACAGCACATCTTCTTCCTGCGCGCCTGCGCCAATGTTATGTATCACCAGCGGCGTACCGTCGCGGGCGAAGCCATCTGACACCACCCCAATATGTGCCAGTCCGTTATCCAGTCGCCAGGAGACAATATCGCCCGCTTGATAGTCACTGGGGTTCTTGCTGATGGGGCGTGTTTTATCGTGGCGGGTAAACCAGGTTTCCAGATTAGGCACCCGACGGTGATCGATGTTGCTGTCCGGGCGCTTTAACTGCCATTTTTGCGGGTACTCGGCAAAATTCTTCGCCATATCTTCGTGCACCAGTTTCTGCAAATCGACCTTCTGGCTGCGCAATGCACGGATCACCACATCGGAACATACCCCGCGTTCTTGCGGGACATCACCGCCAGGATAGGTAAGCTGCATATACGCCGGATCGTAAAATAGCGTGCTGCCGATTTGCTGTCTGGCACCGTCTGCGATGGCAAGGTTGGTATTGGCCTGGATTTGTACCACGGTTGGTGGAACGGCGGGAGATTTTAAGGAGTGGCTGGTAAATGCCGTTAGCAGGCTGAGCAGCGCCAGTGAAGCTTTCATCTGGTTCGTCCGTGAAAATAAGAGTCACAGATTCGACCTTCCGGGCTAACGATTGTTCTGTGGAGAAAATGTCCAGAAGCGGATAAAAAACTCCTGAACAACGTGGGAGTTTCAGATTACTGGCACAGAGTGCCGGATGCGGAGTGAACGCCTTATCCGGCCTACAAAAGCACGCATATTCAATATATTGCAGAGATTTCGTAGGCTTGATAAACGTAGCGCATCAGGCAATTTTGCGTTCAAACTCCCGGACAAGCCGGGAGTTTGGAGTAGGTTATTCCCACTCTTGCAGGAAACGCTGACCGTACTGGTCGGCTACCAGCAGAGCGGCGTAAACCTGATCTGGCGTCGCGCCGCCAGGCATGTTGTGAATGGTTTCACCTTCTGCACATGCCGCTTCTGCCACAATTCGCATTTTCGCCGGGACATCTTCTTTAATATCCAGTTGAGCGAGAGTTATTGGCAAACCTACCGCATGGCTAAGTGCAGCTACGGTTTCGATTTCCTCAACCGGTGCGTTTTCCAGAACCAGCTGCGTCAGCGTACCAAATGCCACTTTTTCACCGTGATAATAGTGATGCGCGTCCGGGATAGCGGTCAGGCCGTTATGCACCGCGTGAGCCGCCGCCAGCCCGCCGCTTTCAAAACCAACGCCGCTCAAATAGGTGTTCGCTTCAATCACGTGCTCCAGCGCCGGGGTTACTACATGCTGTTCGGCGGCAAGCATCGCTTTTTCGCCTTCTTCCAGCAGGGTGTTGTAGCACAGTTCAGCCAGTGCCAGCGCCGCCTGGGTGCACTTGCCGCCCGCCATGGTGGTCGCGCCGCTACGAGAGCAAGCACGCGCTTCAAACCAGGTTGCCAGCGCATCGCCGATACCCGCTGCTAACAGACGTGCAGGTGCGCCCGCGACGATTTTGGTGTCGACAATGACCATATTCGGGTTATTTGGCAACAGCAGATAGCGGTCAAACTCACCCTCATCGGTGTAGATAACAGACAATGCGCTGCACGGTGCATCGGTAGAGGCGATAGTCGGTGCGATCGCTACCGGAACACCCATGAAATGTGCCAGTGCTTTGGCAGTATCGAGGGTTTTTCCGCCACCGATACCGAGAATTGCGCCACACTGCGCAGTCTCCGCGATGCCACGCAGACGGTCGATCTCATTTTGCGAACATTCACCGCCAAACGGCGCAATTTCTACTACCAGTCCAGCATCTTTAAAGCTTTTCTCGACAGTGGATTGAGCAAAACCTAAAACAAATTTGTCACCCACCACTAACCAGCGTTCTGCCAGCGGCTTCAGGTATTCGCCCAGACGATTAATCACATCAGCGCCCTGGATGTATTTACCCGGTGATTGAATAATGCGGTCCATAATTGCTCCTTTAGAGATGAGTAGTGCCAAATGCGGCATTCCAGTCGTGTTCGAACTTCTCTATAGCTGACTCTACCGCAGGGGTGTTGAGCATTTGTTGCGCTACATCTAAGGGCAGGGTGATGGATTCACATCCTGCCAGTAAACAGTCCAGCGCCTGACGCGGCGTTTTAAAGCTGGCCGCCAGCACCATGCTTTCTGGTGCGTGCATTTCTAACAGCGCTTGCAGCTCCTGAACCGTACGAATGCCGTCCCCGCCCTGGGCATCTACGCGGTTAACATACGGAGCAACGTATTTTGCCCCTGCCAGCGCGGCCAGTAACCCTTGTGCAGCACTGTACACTGCGGTGCCAAGCGTAGTAATACCCTCTTTTTTCAGCATCTTAATGGCGGCCAGACCTTCGGAAGTCACCGGGATTTTCACCACAATGCCCGGAATGGCGTCGCGCAGGCGCTTCGCTTCTTCCACCATACCCTGCGCGTCACGACTCATAGTCTGAGCAAACAGAATGCCCTCATCACCAATCGCTTTTTGCAGACGCGGCAGAACTTCCCATATGGACTCCTTGCTGGCAGCGATAATGCTCGGGTTAGTTGTCACCCCGGCAATGGGGAATATGCGTGCCAGACGTTCGACTTCTGCGACGTTAGCGGTGTCCAGATACAGTTCCATGATGTTTCCTTTTACAGTTCCAGTTCATGTTGCAGCAGGCTGGCGATAGCGTCGGCAGAGGCGGCGTTAACCAGCGCGTTACGGAATTCTTCGTGCATGATGCGGCGAGCGAGGCGCGAGAAAATGCGCATGTGCTGATCGCCCGCAGCGTGTTTGTTCAGGGTTAACATAATGATGAATTGCGCTTCATCATCGCCCCAGCGCACCGGCGCTTGCAGACGCGCCACGCTGATGGTGGATTGCTCAATGTGTTCTGATTTGCTGTGTGGAATGGCAAAACTAAAGCCCAGACCGGTAGAGAAAACGGCCTCGCGCGCCCATAAGTCGGCTTCCAGTTTACGCGGATAGCGGCAGCGGCCCGCCAGCAGCAGGTTATCGGTCATGCCTTTGAGCACTTCTTCTTTGCTGCGCCAGTCACTTTCCAGCGTGATGCACTCGGCGGTGACCAGCGGTGCGTCCTGTTGGGTCATGCGGAATTGCGCCAGCAGGTGTTCCACTTCCAGCGAAGTACGGCAGGCCATTGCCTGGTTGAGCAACTTGCGGCACTCACGGCTATCAAGTTGCGCCATCCGCGCTTTCGCCGCCGGAATTGATGGTGCGCTCATGCTGAGTTCATCCAGCCCTAAGCCGACCAGCAACGGCAGCACGGAACCTTTCGCTCCCAGCTCACCGCACAGACCAATCCATTTGCCCTGGCGATGCACCGCTTGCACGGCGTAATCGAGCGCCCGCAAGAATGCCGGATTCAGGCTGTTGTAGTGACGAGTAACCTTAGCATTATCGCGATCCACCGCCAGCAGATATTGCGTCAGGTCATTACTACCAATACTAAAGAAATCAATCTCTTCGCAGCATTGATCGATGATGAACATCACCGACGGCACTTCCAGCATAATGCCGAGCTGGATCTTCTCATCAAACGGAATGTGTTCGTTACGCAGTTGCTGTTTGGCTTCCGCCAGTTTTTCTTTCACCCATAAGATCTCTTCCATTGAAGAGATCATCGGGATCATGATTTTCAGGCTGCCGTGAGCGGAGGCGCGCAGGATCGACCGTAGTTGTGTGGTGAACAGCGAGGCGTATTCTTCATAAATACGCACAGCGCGATAACCGAGGAACGGGTTAGCTTCTGCCGGAATGTTCAGATAATCAACGGGTTTGTCGCCGCCAATGTCCATAGTGCGCACAATAATGCTGCGTCCGTTGGCAGACTCCAGCGCCTGACAAAAAATGTTGTACAGCTCGCTTTCGCCCGGTGCACTGGTGCGATCCATATAGAGCATTTCAGTGCGGAACAAACCAACGCCTTCCGCACCATTGCCGAATGCGGCCTGCGCTTCCACGGAGTGAGCGATGTTAGCGGCAATTTCAATGCGGATACCGTCAGCGGTACGGGCTTGTTGGGTCAGCCAGACACGCTGTTGCTCACGCAGGGCATCCTGTACGCGGGCTTCTTGCTGATAATAACGGGCTACGGCTTCCCCTGGCTCAACCACAATCGCTCCGGCGTTGCCGTCGATATAAATCGTTTGATGTTGCCACGGGGTAAGGGCATCAATATCCACACCAACCAGCGTCGGAATGTTGAACGAACGGGCAAGGATCACCGTATGTGAGGTGGTGCCGCCGCTTTTGAGCAACAATCCTTTGAGGTGATTTTTATCCAGTTCGAGGAACTGGCTGGGGGTCAGTTCATCAGCCATACAAATGGCGGGCTGCGTCAGTTTGCCCGGTGCCGGGAAGCGTTGCTCACCGTAGATTTGCTGGAGTAACTGGAAGCAGACGTCGCGTACGTCCAGGGCACGTTCTTGCAGGTAGCTGCTGCTGGAACGGGCGAACTCTTCGCAAAAGTGATTCGCACTGGTGACAATCGCTTCGGCGCAGCTTAATCCGGCGCTGACGCCTGCCAGTAAATGTTCGCGCAGGGAAGTATCGCCAGCCAGGGATCGGTGCGCTTCCAGAATCGCGCTGGTGGCACCGTCGCTATCCAGCAGACGAAACTCAATGTTTTTCAGTACCAGCGTCAGGCCGTTTTCCAGTGCGGATTGCTCGGCGTCAACGCCTTTGGCTGCGGGAAGATTACCCAGCGCATTGAGATCTAAAGAAGAGATCGGCGTCAGAATGCCGCCTGCACTACCGCTGCACACGGTGCGGGCGCGGATAATTTGCGGATTCAGATTGGTCAGTGAAACCGGCAGTGGTTCCAGTTCGTCAGATTTAACTTCCGCCAGCGGCGCATCGCAGTGGGGGAATTCATCGCGCAGCCATTGGCTTAAACGCTGGTGCGCTTCCTGTTCGTCGGCCCCGGAAATCAGTAACTGGCAGTTATCGCCCGCCAGCGTATCGGTGCCAATCAGCGCAAGGGCGCTTTTGGCGTTGCCCTTGCGGTCAGTGCGCAGGTTATGCCACTCAATTTGTGATGAAAAAGTATTACACAGCGTTTCAACGTGGCTTGCCGGACGTGCATGTACGCCGTTAGGTAGCTCACAAATAAATTCCACAATCAGGGCCATTGCCTCTCTCCCGGTACGGTTTTCTGTTTACAGGATAAGAGCGCACGGCAACGGCCTGCCATGTGACAAATCTGCCAAAAGCTGGACAAATGTAATGTAACCGTCAATTTGCGACGCGTCTCACAAGACGCTGTTTTGCGGCATGCTTCCGGTTTATCGCAAGTTATGAGGCGGATCGCATTTTTGTACTGATATTACAAAAGTCCAGTAAATGGCCTTTTTATCCACTGTTTGCTCCGCCTGCGATTGCCTATTGTTTCCTCCATCAAAAATATGGACATGGGCTTTCGCAAGCCCGGGAGCAGCTTATGAATGAGTTGGTGCAGATCCTGAAAAATACCCGTCAGCATTTAATGACGGGCGTTTCACACATGATTCCCTTCGTGGTATCGGGCGGTATTTTGCTGGCGGTTTCCGTCATGTTGTATGGCAAAGGCGCAGTGCCGGATGCCGTAGCCGATCCAAATCTGAAAAAACTGTTTGATATCGGCGTTGCGGGCTTGACGCTGATGGTGCCTTTCCTCGCAGCGTACATCGGTTATTCCATTGCAGAGCGTTCTGCGCTGGCTCCGTGCGCTATCGGTGCCTGGGTTGGTAACAGCTTTGGTGCGGGCTTCTTTGGTGCACTGATCGCCGGGATTATCGGCGGCATCGTGGTGCATTACCTGAAGAAAATTCCGGTGCATAAAGTTCTGCGCTCGGTGATGCCTATCTTCATTATTCCTATCGTCGGCACACTGATTACCGCAGGCATCATGATGTGGGGCTTGGGCGAGCCTGTAGGGGCGTTGACCAACAGCCTGACTCAGTGGCTTCAGGGGATGCAGCAGGGCAGCATTGTTATGCTGGCGGTGATCATGGGTCTGATGCTGGCGTTCGATATGGGCGGTCCGGTTAACAAAGTGGCCTATGCCTTCATGCTGATTTGCGTTGCTCAGGGTGTTTATACCGTGGTGGCCATCGCTGCCGTGGGTATTTGTATCCCGCCGCTGGGGATGGGGCTGGCGACGCTGATTGGTCGTAAAAATTTCTCCGCAGAAGAGCGCGAAACCGGCAAAGCGGCACTGGTGATGGGCTGTGTTGGCGTTACTGAAGGGGCGATTCCTTTCGCCGCTGCCGATCCGCTGCGTGTCATTCCTTCCATCATGGTCGGTTCAGTTTGTGGTGCAGTAACTGCGGCGCTGGTCGGTGCGCAGTGCTATGCAGGCTGGGGTGGTCTGATTGTGCTGCCGGTGGTTGAAGGCAAGCTGGGTTATATCGCAGCAGTGGCTGTCGGAGCAGTGGTGACGGCTGTTTGTGTGAACGTGCTGAAAAGTCTGGCGCGTAAAAATGGGTCTTCGACTGATGAAAAAGAAGACGACCTGGATTTGGATTTTGAAATTAATTAATTGAGGAACGAGCCATGACGAAAATTATTGCAGTAACCGCATGTCCTTCAGGTGTTGCCCATACCTATATGGCAGCAGAGGCGCTGGAAAGTGCCGCGAAAGCGAAAGGCTGGGAAGTGAAAGTAGAAACCCAGGGGTCAATTGGTCTGGAAAATGAACTGACTGCGGAAGATGTGGCGAGCGCTGATATGGTGATTCTGACCAAAGATATCGGCATCAAGTTTGAAGAGCGTTTTGCTGGCAAGACCATCGTGCGCGTCAACATCAGCGATGCAGTAAAACGTGCTGACGCCATTATGAGCAAAATTGAAGCTCACCTGGCGCAAACCGCTTAAGTTCTTCTCCCGCTCGCAAGGGCGGGTTCGCTTTCCCACAGGAGTTCCTCATGACGAATCGTATCTCTCGCCTCAAAACTGCACTGTTTGCCAATACCCGTGAAATCTCGCTGGAGCGGGCGCTGCTTTATACCGCCAGCCATCGGCAAACCGAAGGCGAACCGGTGATATTGCGCCGGGCGAAAGCAACAGCGTATATCCTTGAACATGTTGAAATTTCGATTCGTGATGAAGAACTGATTGCCGGTAACCGCACCGTAAAACCGCGCGCTGGGATTATGTCGCCGGAAATGGACCCTTACTGGCTGCTGAAAGAGCTGGATCAATTCCCGACGCGTCCGCAGGACCGCTTTGCTATCAGTGAAGAAGATAAACGTATCTACCGTGAAGAGTTGTTCCCGTACTGGGAAAAACGTTCGATGAAAGATTTCATCAACGGGCAGATGACAGATGAAGTAAAAGCCGCGACCAGCACGCAGATTTTCAGCATCAACCAGACAGATAAAGGCCAGGGGCACATTATTATTGATTACCCACGCCTGCTGAATCACGGGCTGGGGGAGCTGGTGGCGCAGATGCAGCAACATTGTCAGCAACAGCCGGAGAATCACTTTTATCAGGCCGCGCTGTTACTGCTGGAAGCCTCGCAGAAACACATTCTGCGTTACGCTGAACTGGCGGAAACAATGGCGGCAAACTGCACAGATGCCCAGCGTCGCGAAGAACTGCTGACTATTGCGGAGATCTCCCGCCATAACGCCGAACATAAGCCGCAGACGTTCTGGCAGGCGTGCCAGTTATTCTGGTACATGAACATCATTCTGCAATACGAATCCAACGCCAGTTCGCTATCGTTGGGGCGCTTCGACCAGTATATGTTGCCGTTCTATCAGGCATCTTTAACCCAGGGCGAAGATCCGGCGTTCCTGAAAGAACTACTCGAATCTTTATGGGTGAAATGCAACGACATCGTGCTGTTGCGCTCCACCAGCAGCGCGCGTTATTTCGCAGGTTTCCCGACCGGCTATACCGCACTGCTCGGCGGGTTAACCGAGAACGGACGTAGCGCGGTGAACGTGCTTTCGTTCCTTTGCCTTGACGCTTATCAAAGCGTGCAATTACCGCAACCGAACCTCGGCGTGCGCACTAACGCCTTGATCGACACGCCGTTCCTGATGAAAACCGCCGAAACCATTCGCCTCGGCACCGGTATTCCGCAAATCTTTAACGATGAAGTGGTGGTACCAGCGTTCCTCAACCGTGGCGTTTCGCTGGAAGATGCGCGCGACTATTCCGTAGTGGGCTGTGTGGAATTATCTATTCCCGGCAGAACCTACGGCTTGCATGACATCGCGATGTTTAATCTGCTGAAAGTGATGGAAATCTGCCTGTATGAAAATGAAGGCAATGCTGCGCTGACTTATGAAGGTTTACTGGAGCAGATCCGCGCCAAGATCAGCCACTACATCACCCTGATGGTTGAGGGCAGCAATATTTGTGATATCGGCCATCGCGACTGGGCACCTGTACCGCTGCTCTCGTCTTTTATCAGCGATTGTCTGGAAAAAGGCCGCGATATTACCGATGGCGGCGCGCGTTATAACTTCTCCGGCGTACAGGGGATCGGTATCGCCAACCTGAGCGATTCTCTCCATGCGTTGAAAGGGATGGTTTTTGAGCAACAGCGTTTAAGTTTTGACGAATTGCTGTCGGTATTAAAAGCCAACTTTGCAACGCCAGAAGGCGAAAAAGTCCGTGCTCGCTTAATTAACCGCTTCGAGAAATACGGTAACGATATCGACGAGGTGGATAACATCAGCGCCGAACTGTTACGCCACTACTGCAAAGAAGTGGAAAAATACCAGAACCCGCGCGGCGGTTACTTCACGCCGGGATCGTATACCGTTTCTGCTCACGTCCCGTTGGGATCGGTGGTTGGCGCGACGCCAGACGGTCGTTTTGCCGGGGAACAACTGGCAGACGGCGGCTTGTCACCTATGCTGGGCCAGGACGCACAAGGGCCAACAGCGGTACTGAAGTCAGTCAGTAAGCTCGATAACACGCTGCTGTCTAACGGTACGTTGCTGAACGTGAAATTCACTCCGGCGACCCTGGAAGGTGAAGCGGGATTACGCAAACTGGCCGACTTCTTACGGGCGTTTACCCAGCTTAAGTTGCAGCATATTCAGTTTAACGTGGTGAACGCCGACACGTTGCGGGAAGCGCAACAGCGCCCACAAGATTATGCCGGGCTGGTGGTGCGCGTTGCCGGATACAGCGCCTTCTTTGTCGAACTGTCGAAGGAGATCCAGGATGACATCATCCGCCGGACAGCGCATCAGCTGTAACGTTGTGGAAACGCGCCGCGATGATGTGGCGCGCATTTTCAACATTCAGCGTTATTCACTGAATGACGGCGAGGGCATTCGTACGGTGGTCTTTTTTAAAGGCTGTCCGCATCTTTGCCCGTGGTGTGCTAATCCGGAGTCGATCTCCGGCAAAATCCAGACGGTACGCAGAGAGGCGAAATGTCTGCACTGTGCGAAATGTTTGCGTGATGCGGATGAATGCCCCTCCGGGGCGTTTGAACGGATTGGCCGCGATATCAGCCTTGACGCGCTGGAACGGGAAGTGATGAAAGATGACATTTTCTTTCGCACGTCCGGCGGCGGCGTCACGCTTTCTGGCGGCGAAGTGTTAATGCAGGCGGAGTTTGCTACCCGTTTTTTACAGCGGCTGCGGTTGTGGGGCGTGTCATGCGCCATTGAAACTGCCGGAGACGCGCCAGCCAGCAAGCTATTACCACTGGCGAAATTGTGCGATGAAGTGCTGTTCGATTTAAAAATTATGGACGCGACTCAGGCGCGGGATGTGGTGAAGATGAACCTGCCACGCGTGCTGGAGAATCTGCGTTTGCTGGTGAGTGAGGGTGTCAACGTGATCCCGCGTTTACCGCTGATCCCTGGTTTCACGCTCAGCCGGGAGAATATGCAGCAGGCGCTGGATGTACTGATCCCGCTGAAAATCAGGCAGATCCATCTGTTACCGTTTCATCAGTACGGCGAACCGAAATACCGCCTGCTGGGGAAAACATGGTCGATGAAAGAGGTGCCTGCGCCGTCGTCAGCCGATGTGACAACGATGCGCGAAATGGCAGAACGGGCCGGATTTCAGGTTACCGTGGGAGGTTAAAATGGCATACCTGGTGGCAGTAACCGCCTGCGTAAGCGGCGTGGCGCATACTTATATGGCGGCGGAACGGCTGGAAAAGTTGTGCCAGTTAGAGAAGTGGGGCGTCAGCATTGAAACTCAGGGCGCGCTGGGAACGGAGAATCGTTTAGCGGACGAGGATATCCGTCGGGCGGATGTTGCTCTGTTGATTACGGATATCGAGCTTGCCGGTGCCGAGCGATTTGAACATTGCCGCTATGTGCAATGCAGCATCTACGCATTCCTGCGTGAGCCGCAGCGGGTAATGAGCGCGGTGCGCAAAGTGCTTTCTGCGCCGCAGCAAACCCATCTTATTCTGGAGTAGTCGGTTTTTCTGTCAGTTGGCTGTGGTACTGCCGGCGATATTCCGACGGCGAGCGTTCGGTGTTTTTACGAAACAGACGGCAGAAGTAGTTGCTGTCGACAAAGCCGCAGGCGTGCGCCACTTCTTTTACCTTCAGGTCATAGCCTTTCAATAACGTCTTAGCGTGCTCCAGTCGCGTGTGATTCAGGTATTCGTTAAAACCAATGGCCCCCGTTTTTTGAAACAGGTGCGAGAGATAGTTTGGTGAAATATAGAATGCCTGTGCGACAGATTCGCGGGTAAGCGCGGAGGCATAGCGTTCGTCGATATAATCGCGAATAGCTTCAAATAGTGCCTGGCTGCGTGAGGCGGTCTGGATTTGGCTGCCGAGCAAATCGCGGCAGTGGCTAAGCAGGCTGGCGACGATAAGCCTTGCCGTTTGCTGCTCCTGCGGCTGCATTTGCATTTCATTGAGCGTTTGTAGCAGAAAAGAACCTATGCGTGGGCCGCGCCGGGCGACGTGTTGCTTCGCCAGATTTTGATATTGTTTGCCATCCCATTGCACGACGCTGAAGCCGAGTTGCTGTTTGCCAAACAGCACGCTAAAGGTAGTAGCGGGGGCTTGCCATTGTGGAAAATTCCAGCCACCAGCGGGAACGTACAGCACATCGCCGGGAACTAACGTTGCTCCAGCGCCGGTATCAACAAACTCACCTTCCAGCACTATTTCCAGCCGTGGAAAATCGACCTGATACGCAAGATCGGGCGCCGGACCGTTACTGCTGGCAAAGTAAATCTGGCGCAGGGACAGCGGGCCGTTGATCAGGCGGGAGAGCAGATAGCTGACGTCGTGATACATGTTATTCCCTTAGGTATGTAGACGGGAAAACAGTAACTGGCATTATTAAAAAAGGCCACCTGAAAAGTGTGGCCTGAGGGGAGTTCGATGTAAACATTGCGGCAGTATCGCATCCGGCAAATAGCGCCAGACGCGATACAAAGGTCATTTACTGATTACCCACCTGATCGCCATACGGCAGCGTGTCGTAATCGATCAGCGCGTTTTTCTTGTACGGGTTACCAATCCAGCGGGTAGTTTCTTTGAACTGCGGATTCACCACTGAACGGGTTGGATCGTAACCGTCGTAAGATAAGCCTGCTAAATCTGACCAGGTGTGGATCAGTTCCGCCAGGCTGTATTTACGATCAACATCCTGCGAGAAATCACGCGGATGAGTCGCTTGCCATTTTTCCGACGTCCACAGCAGGAACGGAATGGTGTACATGTGGCGCGTCGGGTTGTCTTCGTTACGCCCCTGAGTTTTGTGCGGCGGCGTGTCGTAAACCTCTTCACCGTGGTCAGAGAAATAAACCAGGAAACCGTTCGGGTTTGCTGCTTTAAAGTCTTTAATCAGGCTGGCAACCACATGATCGTTATACAGGTTAGCGTTGTCATAATCGTTATATGACTCCAGCTCTTCCGCGTTTAATCCAGGCGGAACATGATCGGTATTGCCATCAAACTTGCCCTGATTTTCCGGGTAGCGGTATTTGTATTTGATATGCGTACCCAGCAGATGAACGATGATCAGTTTCTTCGGCGCCGGGTCCTTCAGCACTTCCTGGAATGGTTTCAGCACGTTGGTGTCGTATTCACGCGCACTCTGCGTACGTTGCTGGTTCATATAGAACTGTTTGTCGGTCTGCTTCGAAAATACCGTCAGCATGGTATTGCGGGCGGTCATCGTCTGCTGGTTGGTGATCCAGAAGGTTTTATAACCTGCCTGTTTCATCATGTTCATCAGCGACGGTTGTGTCAGGTACAGGTCCGGGTTCTTTTCATTGGCAAAGGTCAGCGCCTGTTGCAGGATTTCAATGGTGTACGGACGAGACGTAACCACGTTATTAAACACGGTCAGATTCGGATCGGTTTTATGCAGCGCATCCAGCTCCGGCGTGGTTTCACGCGGATAACCGTACAGACTCATGCGTCCACGCTGGGTCGATTCGCCAATCACCAGCACTAAGGTGCGCGGTTCGTTACCTGATTCATCTTTGAAATTAGCCAGCGGCGGCAATGCATTATTTTCATTCAGTAGCTTTGTTAGCGAGTTTAGTTGCTGACGATACTGATAATAGCCGGTCAGGAATTGCCACGGTGCGGCAGGCTCCATACGCGAGGCCAGGTTATCCAATGTTTTCTCAAACGGCTTGTTTTTGATAAACGTATTCATGGCGATCGGATGCAGAATCAAGCCATAAAGCAGGGCAAAAGAGACAACATAACGCCACGGCTTTGGAATATAGACCGGGCGCAGGCGTGTCCACAGCAGAACTGCCACCGCCGTATAGGCCAGCGCGATAAGCACAATTTTCAGGCTGAAATACTGGCTTAAATACTCGCTGGCTTCGTTGGTGTTGGTTTCGAACATCACAAACAGGACGCTCTGCGAGAACTCCTGACCGTAGATGACGTAGTAGCACAGCGCCGCCAGAGAGGCCGCCCATAGCACCACGCCGATCACTGCGGCAATAATTTTGATCCGCTTCGGGAAGAGGAATACCGGGATTAACCACAGCGAGCTGAATAACAGCGAGTCGCGAATGCCGTTGGTGCCACTATAACCACTGATGTAAATAATGGCCTGTAGCAGAGTAGAGAAAAACCAAAAGTAGAGCAGTGCCCAACCCAGGGCTTTCCAGCTAAAAAGAGGTTTAGCCTGGACTTCTGTGGAATGCATAGTAAGAACCTGTCTTGAAAAAAATATCGCCGAATGTACCGACAATTCCTTAAGGATATCTGAAGGGATATCCAGAATTTGAATAAAATGCAGACAGAAATATATTGAAAACGAGGGTGTTAGAACAGAAGTATTTCAGAAAACCCTCGCGCAAAAGCACGAGGGTTTGCAGGAGGGGAAGATTAGCCGGTATTACGCATACCTGCCGCAATCCCGGCAATAGTGACCATTAACGCTTGCTCGACGCGAGGATCCGGTTCCTGGCCCTCTTTTTCTGCCTGGCGGGAGCGGTGCAGCAACTCGGCTTGCAATACGTTCAGCGGGTCGGTGTAAATATTCCGTAGCTGAATAGACTCTGCAATCCACGGCAGATCGGCCATCAGATGGGAATCGTTGGCAATCGCCAGCACCACTTTGATGTCTTCTTCTTGCAGGTTGCGTAACTCTTTACCTAACGGCCACAGTGCTTTGTCTACCAGACGTTGATCATAGTATTCCGCCAGCCACAGGTCTGCTTTGGCGAAGACCATCTCCAGCATGCCGAGACGCGTCGAGAAGAATGGCCAATCGCGGCACATGGCTTCCAGCTCGCTCTGTTTGCCATCTTCGACCACTTTTTGCAGCGCCGTACCTGCACCCAGCCAGGCGGGGAGCATCAGGCGGTTTTGCGTCCAGGCAAAAATCCACGGTATGGCGCGCAGCGACTCGACGCCGCCGGTTGGGCGACGTTTCGCCGGACGTGAACCCAACGGCAGTTTGCCCAATTCTTGTTCCGGCGTAGCGGAGCGGAAGTAAGGCACAAAATCTTTGTTTTCACGTACGTAGCCACGGTAGAGATCGCAGGAGATGACTGACAGTTCATCCATAATGCGACGCCAGCTCTCTTTCGGCTCAGGTGGTGGCAGCAGGTTGGCTTCCAGAATCGCCCCGGTGTACAGCGACAGGCTGCTGACGGTGATTTCTGGCAGACCATATTTAAAGCGGATCATCTCGCCCTGTTCAGTCACGCGCAGGCCACCTTTCAGGCTTCCTGGCGGTTGTGACAGCAGCGCCGCATGAGCAGGTGCGCCGCCGCGACCAATGGAACCGCCGCGACCGTGGAACAACGTCAGCTCAATACCCGCTTTTTCGCAGGTTTTGATTAATGCATCCTGTGCCTGATATTGCGCCCAGGAAGCTGCCATCACTCCCGCATCTTTTGCTGAGTCGGAATAGCCAATCATCACCATCTGTTTGCCCTGAATCAGGCCACGATACCAGTCAATATTGAGCAGCTGGGTCATGACATCGTTGGCGTTGTTCAGATCATCGAGGGTTTCAAACAGCGGAGCAACCGGCATCGCAAACCCGATACCCGCTTCTTTCAGCAGCAGGTGGACAGCCAGTACGTCGGACGGCGTTTTCGCCATCGAGATCACGTAGGCGGCAATGGAGCCTTGCGGCGCTTCGGCAATCACCTGGCAGGTATCGAGCACTTCGCGCGTTTCGGCGCTTGGTTGCCAGTTGCGCGGCAGAAGCGGACGTTTGGAGTTCAGTTCGCGGATCAGGAACGCCTGTTTGTCGGCCTCTGACCAGCTTTCGTAGTCGCCGATACCGAGGTAGCGGGTCAGCTCGCCCAGCGCTTCGGTATGGCGGGTGCTCTCCTGACGGATATCAATACGGACCAGCGGTACGCCGAAACATTTCACGCGGCGCAGGGTGTCGAGCAGATCGCCGTTGGCGATAATACCCATGCCACACGCCTGAAGTGACTGGTAGCAAGCGTAGAGCGGTTCCCACAGTTCTTCGTTTTGTGTCAGCAGCCCTTCTGGTTTTGGCAGTTCTTCGCCTTTCAGGCGCGCTTCCAGCCATGCCTGTGTCGCCATCAGGCGAGAACGCAGGTTTTTCATCAGATAGCGATACGGTTCTGCGGCACCTTCTTCGCCAACCAGCGCCAGCAGTTCAGGGGTCGCTTCAACCATCGACAGTTCAGAAACCAGCACCTGAATATCTTTCAGGAACAAATCGGTGGCTTTCCAGCGGCTGAGTAGCAGGACGTGGCGGGTGATATCGGCAGTGACGTTCGGGTTGCCGTCGCGGTCGCCGCCCATCCACGAAGTAAAACGGACCGGAACAAATTCGACGGGCAGTTTGTAGCCGAGGTTCTCTTCCAGTTGTTCGTTCAGTTCGCGCAGGTAATTTGGTACGCCTTGCCACAGGCTGTTTTCCACTACGGCAAAGCCCCATTTGGCTTCATCTACCGGGCTTGGACGCAGCTTACGGATTTCATCGGTATGCCATGACTGGGCGATTAACTGGCGCAGGCGACGCATCAGCTGGTTGTGTTCGTAGTCAGCGATATCTTTGTTATCGAGCTGTTTTAAGCAGGCGTTCACTTCCACCATTTTGTGGATCAGTGTACGACGGGTAATTTCGGTAGGGTGAGCCGTGAGGACCAGTTCCAGCGACAGCGATTCCACTGCTTTTTTGATGGTGTCTTCGCTCAGTTCCGGCTGGTTTTTCAGTTTACGCAGGGTGCGGGCGATCACTTCCGGGTTGCTGGCAGCTTCGCCTTTCGGCGAAATGCTGTGGTATTGCTCGGCGGTGTTGGCCAGGTTCAGGAACTGACTAAACGCACGCGCAACGGGCAGCAGCTCGTCGTTCGACAAATTTTGTAAGGTGGTGAGTAACTCCTGGCGGTTAGCATCATTGCCAGCGCGTGAAGATTTGGACAACTTACGGATAGTTTCTACGCGTTCAAGAATGTGTTCTCCCAACGCATCCTTGATGGTTTCTCCCAGCACTTTGCCGAGCATACTGACATTACTACGCAATGCGGAATATTGTTCGTTCATATTACCCCAGACACCCCATCTTATCGTTTGATAGCCCTGTATCCTTCACGTCGCATTGGCGCGAATATGCTCGGGCTTTGCTTTTCGTCGTCTTTTATAAAGCCACGTAAAAGCGGTGACGTCAAATGCTGCGAAATCGCTTCAGCAAACGAATAAATAGCAGGAATTTACGTCATTAAATTCACGACGCTTTAAATAAGCGTAACTTATGGAAATGTTAAAAAATCGCCCCAAGTAACACCAAAGGTGTAGGTCGGATAAGATGCGCAAGTATCGCATCCGACATTATTGCGGCACTGGAGTTTGACAACAGTGCCGGATGCGGCGCGAGCGCCTTATCCGGCCTACGTTTTAATGCCAGCAAAAATGGTGAATTACCTGGGTTATCAGTTCGCGGGTGGGCTTGATAAACCGTGTTTCCAGATATTCATCAGGTTGATGAGCCTGATTAATTGAGCCAGGCCCCAACACCAGCGTCGGGCATAACGTTTGAATAAACGGCGCTTCGGTACAGTAGTTCACCACTTCGGTCTTTGCTCCGAGCAATTTCTCAACTACTTCAACCAGTTGATGATTCGGTGGGCATTCATAGCCAGGGATCGGCGGATGCAGCTCGTCGACCGTCAGACGACCCGGCCAGCGTTCGCTCACCGGAGCCAATGCATCGTTGAGCAAACCATTAAGTTCATTGAGTGTCATGCCAGGCAGCGGACGAATATCCATATGCAACTCACAGCAAGCGCAAATACGGTTAGAAGCGTCGCCACCGTGAATATGCCCGAGGTTGAGCGTAGGGTATGGCACGGTAAACGCTTCGTAGTGATAACGTTCTTTCAGGTTATCGCGCAATTGCAAAATATGCCCGATGGCGTCGTGCATTAGTTCGATAGCGTTAACTCCGCGTGCTGGATCGCTGGAGTGCCCCGACTGGCCCTGAATACGGATGGCGTTAGAGATATGACCTTTATGTGCGCGTACCGGTTGTAGTGACGTCGGTTCGCCAATGATGGCGCAATCCGGGCGCAGGGCGGTAGTTTCGGCAAAATAACGCGCTCCGGCCATACTGGTTTCTTCATCAGCAGTCGCCAGAATGTAGAGCGGTTTTTTCAGTTTCGTGACGTCGACATCGCGTAGCGCATCAAGGATAAACGCAAAAAAGCCTTTCATGTCGGCGGTGCCTAAGCCGTAAAGCTTGCCGTCATGCTCCGTCAGTGTAAACGGATCACGCGTCCAGCGACCGTCATCAAATGGTACCGTATCGGTATGCCCCGCCAGCAACAAGCCGCCAGCCCCCTGTCCGATACTTGCCAGCATATTAAATTTGTTGCGAGTTCCTGGCACAGGCTGCACTTCCACATTGAAGCCTAAATCTTTAAACCAGTCCGCCAGCAGAGTGATTAAATCTGCATTGCTTTGATCGAGTGCCTCTTCCGTGGCGCTTATTGAAGGTGTGGCAATCAGAGCACGGTAAATCTCGATAAATGGCGGTAATTTGTTTTTCATTGTTGACACACCTCTGGTCATGATAGTATCAATATTCATGCAGTATTTATGAATAAAAATACACTAACGTTGAGCGTAATAAAACCCACCAGCCGTAAGGTGAATGTTTTACGTTTAACCTGGCAACCAGACATAAGAAGGTGAATAGCCCCGATGTTGAATACGCTGATTGTGGGTGCCAGCGGCTACGCTGGCGCAGAGCTAGTGACCTATGTAAATCGCCATCCGCATATGAACATAACCGCTTTGACTGTTTCAGCGCAAAGCAATGATGCGGGAAAGTTAATCTCCGATTTGCATCCGCAGCTAAAAGGCATCGTTGATCTGCCGTTGCAGCCGATGTCGGATATCAGCGAGTTTAGCCCAGGGGTGGACGTAGTGTTTCTCGCCACCGCCCATGAAGTTAGCCACGATTTAGCGCCGCAGTTTCTTGAAGCGGGCTGCGTGGTGTTCGACCTTTCCGGCGCGTTTCGTGTTAACGACGCCACCTTCTATGAAAAATATTACGGCTTTACCCATCAATACCCGGAACTGTTGGAACAGGCAGCCTACGGTCTGGCGGAGTGGTGCGGTAATAAATTAAAAGAAGCGAATTTGATTGCGGTGCCGGGCTGTTATCCGACGGCGGCACAGCTGGCGCTGAAACCGTTGATTGATGCCGATCTTCTTGACCTCAATCAGTGGCCGGTGATCAACGCCACCAGCGGCGTGAGCGGTGCAGGGCGTAAAGCGGCCATTTCAAACAGCTTTTGTGAAGTTAGCCTGCAACCGTATGGCGTCTTTACTCATCGCCATCAACCAGAGATCGCCACACACCTCGGTGCTGACGTTATCTTCACCCCACATCTGGGCAATTTCCCGCGCGGCATTCTCGAAACCATTACCTGCCGCCTGAAATCGGGTGTGACCCAGGCGCAAGTCGCGCAAGTGTTACAGCAGGCGTATGCCCATAAACCGCTGGTGCGGCTGTATGACAAAGGCGTTCCGGCGCTGAAAAATGTCGTTGGGCTGCCATTTTGCGATATCGGGTTTGCCGTTCAGGGCGAGCATCTGATTATTGTGGCGACCGAAGACAACTTACTGAAAGGCGCGGCGGCACAAGCGGTACAGTGCGCCAATATTCGTTTCGGCTATGCGGAAACGCAGTCTCTTATTTAAGGGTGCAATGATGAATCCATTAATTATCAAACTGGGCGGCGTACTGCTGGATAGTGAAGAGGCGCTGGAACGTCTGTTTAGCGCACTGGTGAATTATCGTGAGTCACATCAGCGTCCGCTGGTGATTGTGCACGGCGGCGGTTGCGTGGTGGATGAGCTGATGAAAGGGCTGAATCTGCCGGTGAAAAAGAAAAACGGCCTGCGGGTGACGCCTGCTGATCAGATAGACATTATCACCGGAGCACTGGCGGGAACGGCAAATAAAACCCTGTTGGCATGGGCGAAGAAACATCAGATTGCGGCCGTAGGTTTGTTTCTCGGTGACGGCGACAGCGTCAAAGTGACCCAGCTTGATGAAGAGTTAGGTCATGTTGGACTGGCGCAGCCAGGTTCGCCTAAGCTTATCAACTCCTTGCTGGAGAACGGTTATCTGCCGGTGGTCAGCTCCATTGGCGTAACAGACGAAGGGCAACTGATGAACGTCAATGCCGACCAGGCGGCAACGGCGCTGGCGGCAACGCTGGGCGCGGATCTGATTTTGCTCTCCGACGTCAGCGGCATTCTCGACGGCAAAGGGCAACGCATTGCCGAAATGACCGCCGCGAAAGCAGAACAACTGATTGAGCAGGGCATTATTACTGACGGCATGATAGTGAAAGTGAACGCGGCGCTGGATGCGGCCCGCACGCTGGGCCGTCCGGTAGATATCGCCTCCTGGCGTCATGCGGAGCAGCTTCCGGCACTGTTTAACGGTATGCCGATGGGTACGCGGATTTTAGCTTAAGTTTTGTTGGCCGGAGGCGCAGCTTTCCGGCATTGAATTTCAAAATAAGGAAACAGAGTTATGGCACTTTGGGGCGGGCGTTTTACCCAGGCAGCAGATCAACGGTTCAAACAATTCAACGACTCACTGCGCTTTGATTACCGTCTGGCGGAGCAGGATATTGTTGGCTCTGTGGCCTGGTCCAAAGCCCTGGTCACGGTAGGCGTGTTAACCGCAGAAGAGCAGGCGCAACTGGAAGAGGCGCTGAACGTGCTGCTGGAAGATGTTCGCGCCAGGCCACAACAAATCCTTGAAAGCGACGCCGAAGATATCCATAGCTGGGTGGAAGGCAAACTGATCGACAAAGTGGGCCAGTTAGGCAAAAAGCTGCATACCGGGCGTAGTCGTAACGATCAGGTAGCGACTGACCTGAAACTGTGGTGCAAAGATACCGTTAGCGAGTTACTGACGGCTAACCGACAGCTGCAATCGGCGCTGGTGGAAACCGCACAAAACAATCAGGACGCGGTAATGCCAGGTTACACTCACCTGCAACGCGCCCAGCCGGTGACGTTCGCGCACTGGTGCCTGGCCTATGTTGAGATGCTGGCGCGTGATGAAAGCCGTTTGCAGGATGCGCTTAAGCGTCTGGATGTCAGCCCGCTAGGCTGTGGCGCGCTGGCGGGAACGGCCTATGAAATCGACCGTGAACAGTTAGCAGGCTGGCTGGGCTTTGCTTCGGCGACCCGTAACAGTCTCGACAGCGTTTCTGACCGTGACCATGTGTTGGAACTGCTTTCTGCTGCCGCTATCGGCATGGTGCATCTGTCGCGTTTTGCTGAAGATCTGATTTTCTTTAACACCGGCGAAGCGGGGTTTGTGGAGCTTTCTGACCGCGTGACTTCCGGTTCATCATTAATGCCGCAGAAGAAAAACCCGGATGCGCTGGAGCTGATTCGCGGTAAATGCGGTCGGGTGCAGGGGGCGTTAACCGGCATGATGATGACGCTGAAAGGTTTGCCGCTGGCTTACAACAAAGATATGCAGGAAGACAAAGAAGGTCTGTTCGACGCGCTCGATACCTGGCTGGACTGCCTGCATATGGCGGCGCTGGTGCTGGACGGCATTCAGGTGAAACGTCCACGTTGCCAGGAAGCGGCTCAGCAGGGTTACGCCAACGCCACCGAACTGGCGGATTATCTGGTGGCGAAAGGCGTACCGTTCCGCGAGGCGCACCATATTGTTGGTGAAGCGGTGGTGGAAGCCATTCGTCAGGGCAAACCGCTGGAAGATCTGCCGCTCGACGAGTTGCAGAAATTCAGTCAGGTGATTGACGAAGATGTCTATCCGATTTTGTCGCTGCAATCGTGCCTCGACAAGCGTGCGGCAAAAGGCGGCGTCTCACCGCAGCAGGTGGCGCAGGCAATTGCTTTTGCGCAGGCGCGGTTGGGGTAAGAACATTTATATGTATAAATTTGAGCCTGGCTTATCGCCGGGCTTTTTTATGGCAAAAAAAGCGGATCCTGGAGATCCGCAAAAGTTCACGTTGGCTTTAGTTATTCGAGTTGAGAAACTCTCGAAACGGGCAGTGACTTCAAGGGTTAAAAGAGGTGCCGCTCCGTTCCTGTGAGCAATTATCAGTCAGAATGCTTGATAGGGATAATCGTTCATTGCTATTCTTCCTATCGCCATGAACTATCGTGGCGATGGAGGATGGATAATGAATATTCGTGATCTTGAGTACCTGGTGGCATTGGCTGAACACCGCCATTTTCGGCGTGCGGCAGACTCCTGCCACGTTAGCCAGCCGACGCTTAGCGGGCAAATTCGTAAGCTGGAAGATGAGCTGGGCGTGATGTTGCTGGAGCGGACCAGCCGTAAAGTGTTGTTCACCCAGGCGGGAATGCTGCTGGTGGATCAGGCGCGTACCGTGCTGCGTGAGGTGAAAGTCCTTAAAGAGATGGCAAGCCAGCAGGGTGAGACCATGTCCGGGCCGCTGCATATTGGTTTGATTCCCACGGTCGGGCCGTACCTGCTACCGCATATTATCCCGATGCTGCACCAGACCTTTCCAAAGCTGGAAATGTATCTGCATGAAGCACAGACCCACCAGTTACTGGCGCAACTGGACAGCGGCAAACTCGATTGCGTGATCCTCGCGCTGGTGAAAGAGAGCGAAGCATTCATTGAAGTGCCGTTGTTTGATGAGCCAATGTTGCTGGCTATCTATGAAGATCACCCGTGGGCGAACCGCGAATGCGTACCGATGGCCGATCTGGCAGGGGAAAAACTGCTGATGCTGGAAGACGGTCACTGTTTGCGCGATCAGGCGATGGGTTTCTGCTTTGAAGCCGGGGCGGATGAAGATACACACTTCCGCGCGACCAGCCTGGAAACTCTGCGCAACATGGTGGCGGCAGGTAGCGGGATCACTTTACTGCCTGCGCTGGCTGTGCCGCCGGAGCGCAAACGCGATGGGGTTGTTTATCTGCCGTGCATTAAGCCGGAACCACGCCGCACTATTGGCCTGGTTTATCGTCCTGGCTCACCGCTGCGCAGCCGCTATGAGCAGCTGGCAGAGGCCATCCGCGCACGAATGGATGGCCATTTCGATAAAGTTTTAAAACAGGCGGTTTAAACCGTTTAACGCAGCTACCCGATAGGCTTCCGCCATCGTCGGGTAGTTAAAGGTGGTGTTGACGAAGTACTCAATAGTGTTGCCGCCACCTTTCTGTTCCATAATCGCCTGACCGATATGAATAATTTCGGCAGCGCGCTCGCCAAAGCAGTGAATGCCCAGAATCTCTTTTGTTTCCCGATGGAACAAAATTTTCAGCGTGCCCACGTTCATGCCGACGATTTGTGCACGTGCCAGATGTTTGAACTGGGCGCGGCCCACTTCATATGGCACTTTCATCGCGGTCAGCTGCTGTTCGGTTTTGCCCACAGAGCTGATTTCCGGGATGGTGTAAATGCCGGTAGGGATATCTTCAATCAGATGCGCGGTGGCTTCGCCTTTTACCAGCGCCTGCGCGGCAATGCGCCCCTGGTCATAGGCCGCTGATGCCAGGCTCGGATAACCAATCACGTCGCCCACCGCGTAAACGTGCGGCTGTGCGGTCTGATACATGCTGTTGACCTTCAGCTGTCCGCGACTGTCAGTTTCCAGCCCAATGTTCTGTAACGCCAGCGAATCGGTATTACCGGTGCGACCGTTGGCATAGAGCAGGCAGTCAGCTTTCAGTTTTTTACCCGACTTCAAATGCATGATCACACCATCGTCACAGCCTTCGATCTTCTCGTACTCTTCGTTGTGACGAATCACTACGCCACTGTTCCAGAAGTGATAGGAGAGAGAATCTGACATCTCTTGATCGAGAAATGCCAGCAGGCGATCGCGGGTGTTGATCAGATCCACTTTTACATCCATACCGCGGAAGATCGACGCATATTCACAGCCGATCACTCCAGCACCGTAAATCAGCACATGGCGCGGTTCGTGGTGCATGCTAAGAATTGAGTCGCTGTCGTAAATGCGTGGATGGGTGAAATCAACATCTGTTGGATGATATGGACGAGAGCCGCAGGCAATAACAAATTTTTCAGCGGTTAGTGTTTCAACGCTGCCGTCCGGGCAATCCAGCGCCAACGTATGCTCGTCAACAAAGCGAGCGTTTCCCTGCAATATTTCACAGTGATTACGTTCGTAAAATCCCTGACGCATGCGCGTTTGTTGATTAATCACGTTATCGGCATGGTTAAGGATATCGGCAAAAGAAGAGCGGAGCAGTCGGGAATGGTCGCTGTAAAGTGGGTTTTGATTGAATTCTATAATGCGGCTGACGGCGTGACGGAGAGCTTTCGACGGGATGGTGCCCCAGTGGGTGCAACCGCCGCCAACATTTTGATAACGCTCGATAACTGCGACGCGCGCACCTTGCTTAACCAGGCCCATTGCAGCGCCTTCGCCGCCGGGGCCGGAACCTATTACTATGGCATCGTAATCGTAGGAATGTGGCATGGTAGGGCTTACCTGTTCTTATACATAAAAGCAACAGAATGGTAACATTTTATCGCGGGTAAGCCAATTGATCCCCGTCATTTATCTGGCTATATCCTGAGCGGCCTTTGCTTTGTCTGTTTCTTACTTTTGCCCTGACGTTTTATTGGATTTTTATCGACGATACTCTCCGTTTAAGCGGCAGGTTTCCGCTGTACGTAAAAGAACCGGCCAAAGAATTGCAGTAAATATGTTTTATTGCGTTACCGTTCATTCACAATACTGGAGCAATCCAGTATGTTCATTCTCTGGTATAGTGCCAGCAGTACTTTTGGCAAGGATTCAGACATCGTGATGGGCGTAAGAGCGCAACAAAAAGAAAAAACCCGCCGTTCGCTGGTGGAAGCCGCATTTAGCCAATTAAGTGCTGAACGCAGCTTCGCCAGCCTGAGTTTGCGTGAAGTGGCGCGTGAAGCGGGCATTGCTCCCACCTCTTTTTATCGGCATTTCCGCGACGTAGACGAACTGGGTCTGACCATGGTTGATGAGAGCGGTTTAATGCTACGCCAACTCATGCGCCAGGCGCGTCAGCGTATCGCCAAAGGCGGGAGTGTGATCCGCACCTCGGTCTCCACATTTATGGAGTTCATCGGTAATAATCCTAACGCCTTCCGGTTATTATTGCGGGAACGCTCCGGCACCTCCGCTGCGTTTCGTGCCGCCGTTGCGCGTGAAATTCAGCACTTCATTGCGGAACTTGCGGACTATCTGGAACTCGAAAACCATATGCCGCGTGCGTTTACTGAAGCGCAAGCCGAAGCAATGGTGACAATTGTCTTCAGTGCGGGTGCCGAGGCGTTGGACGTCGGCGTCGAACAACGTCGGCAATTAGAAGAGCGACTGGTACTGCAACTGCGAATGATTTCGAAAGGGGCTTATTACTGGTATCGCCGTGAACAAGAGAAAACCGCAATTATTCCGGGAAATGTGAAGGACGAGTAATGAAACAAGCAAATCAAGATAGAGGTACGCTGCTGCTGGCGTTGGTTGCTGGCTTATCGATTAATGGTACTTTCGCAGCGCTGTTTAGCTCCATTGTGCCATTTTCTGTATTCCCGATTATTTCCCTGGTGCTGACGGTTTACTGCCTGCATCAACGTTATCTTAATCGCACCATGCCGGTAGGCTTGCCGGGTCTGGCAGCTGCCTGTTTTATTCTCGGCGTACTGCTGTACAGCACGGTAGTTCGTGCGGAATATCCGGATATCGGCTCTAACTTCTTCCCGGCAGTACTCTCCGTCATTATGGTGTTCTGGATTGGCGCGAAGATGCGTAACCGTAAGCAGGAAGTTGCTGAGTAATCGGTATTATGCCGGATGCTGGCGCATCCGGCATGGGTTTTACTTCGCGGTCAGTAATACGCCGCACTCCATATGGTGCGTGTAGGGGAACTGATCAAACAGAGCCAGACGTTCGACCTTGTGCGTCTGGCTTAATGTTTCCAGATTCTTGCATAACGTTTCCGGATTGCAGGAGATATACAGAATACGTGGATACGCCTGCACCATTTTCTCGGTTTCACTGTCCAGACCGCTGCGCGGTGGGTCGACAAAAATGGTTTCGCACTGATAACTCTTCAAGTCTATCCCTTGCAGGCGATTAAACTCGCGTACACCATTCATCGCCTGAGTAAATTCTTCTGCCGCCATACGAATAATTTGTACGTTATCAATATGGTTAGCTGCGATGTTGTATTGCGCAGCAGCAACCGACGGCTTAGCGATTTCGGTGGCTAATACCCGATCAAAATTGCGCGCCAGTGCTAATGAAAAGTTACCGTTGCCGCAGTACAGCTCCAGTAAATCGCCTTTTGAGCCTTTGGTTACGTCCAGCGCCCATTCCAGCATCTGAATATTCATCGCCGCGTTCGGCTGGGTAAAACTGTTTTCTACCTGACGGTAGATCATCTCTTTCCCTGCGACCGGCAGACGTTCATCGATGTAATCTTGATCCAGCTCGATTTTGGTTTTCGTTGCCCGACCAATCAGATGCACATTCAGATTCTGCGCGCGCAGTGCATCGCGCAGGGCTTCCGCTTCCTGACGCCACTCATCATCCAGCTTTTTATGGTACAACAGGGAAACCACCGCCTGATTACTCAGCGTGGTGAGGTAATCAATCTGGAACAACTTGTGGCGCAGAACGGGATTATTACGCACACCCGCAATCATCGCCGTCATCAACTGGTTGATGAGTTCACTGGCAGCGGGGAAGCTATCCACGCGGATGCGGCTTTTGGTTTGTTGATCGAAAATGATGTGATACAGGTCATCGCCATCGTGCCAGATGCGGAACTCCGCACGCATCCGGTAATGACTGACCGGCGAGCGAAACACTTCCGGAACCAGGTCAGAAAACGGTGCCATCATACTTTGCAAACGTACCACTTTTTCGGCTAACTGCGCTTCATACTGTTCTGTTGGAAGGTGTTCGGGGGTCATGATGTATCCTGAAAAATTAAAGTACGCGGCGATTGTAGGGATTGCTCATCAGATGTCCAGATCTTGATGAATTCCTATTTGTGAGCTACGTCTGGACAGTAACTTGTTACAACCTGTAGCATCCACTTGCCGGTCCTGTGAGTTAATAGGGAATCCAGTGCGAATCTGGAGCTGACGCGCAGCGGTAAGGAAAGGTGCGATGATTGCGTTATGCGGACACTGCCATCCGGTGGGAAGTCATCATCTCTTAGTATCTTAGATACCCCTCCAAGCCCGAAGACCTGCCGGCCAACGTCGCATCTGGTTCTCATCATCGCGTAATATTGATGAAACCTGCGGCATCCTTCTTCTATTGTGGATGCTTTACAATGATTAAAAAAGCTTCGCTGCTGACGGCGTGTTCTGTCACAGCCTTTTCCGCTTGGGCACAGGATACCAGCCCGGATACTCTCGTCGTTACTGCTAACCGTTTTGAACAGCCGCGCAGCACTGTGCTTGCACCAACCACCGTTGTGACCCGTCAGGATATCGACCGCTGGCAGTCGACCTCGGTCAATGATGTGCTGCGCCGTCTTCCGGGCGTCGATATCACCCAAAACGGCGGTTCAGGTCAGCTCTCATCTATTTTTATTCGCGGTACAAATGCCAGTCATGTGTTGGTGTTAATTGATGGCGTACGCCTGAATCTGGCGGGGGTGAGTGGTTCTGCCGACCTTAGCCAGTTCCCTATTGCGCTTGTCCAGCGTGTTGAATATATCCGTGGGCCGCGCTCCGCTGTTTATGGTTCCGATGCAATAGGCGGGGTGGTGAATATCATCACGACGCGCGATGAACCCGGAACGGAAATTTCAGCAGGGTGGGGAAGCAATAGTTATCAGAACTATGATGTCTCTACGCAGCAACAACTGGGGGATAAGACACGGGTAACGCTGTTGGGCGATTATGCCCATACTCATGGTTATGATGTTGTTGCCTATGGTAATACCGGAACGCAAGCGCAGACAGATAACGATGGTTTTTTAAGTAAAACGCTTTATGGCGCGCTGGAGCATAACTTTACTGATGCCTGGAGCGGCTTTGTGCGCGGCTATGGCTATGATAACCGTACCAATTATGACGCGTATTATTCTCCCGGTTCACCGTTGCTCGATACCCGTAAACTCTATAGCCAAAGTTGGGACGCCGGGCTGCGCTATAACGGCGAACTGATTAAATCACAACTCATTACCAGCTATAGCCATAGCAAAGATTACAACTACGATCCCCATTTTGGTCGTTATGATTCGTCGGCGACGCTCGATGAGATGAAGCAATACACCGTCCAGTGGGCAAACAATGTCATCGTTGGTCACGGTAGTATTGGTGCGGGTGTCGACTGGCAGAAACAGACTACGACGCCGGGTACAGGTTATGTTGAGAATGGATATGATCAACGTAATACCGGCATCTATCTGACCGGGCTGCAACAAGTCGGCGATTTTACCTTTGAAGGCGCAGCACGCAGTGACGATAACTCACAGTTTGGTCGTCATGGAACCTGGCAAACCAGCGCCGGTTGGGAATTCATCGAAGGTTATCGCTTCATTGCTTCCTACGGGACATCTTATAAGGCACCAAATCTGGGGCAACTGTATGGCTTCTACGGAAATCCGAATCTGGACCCGGAGAAAAGCAAACAGTGGGAAGGCGCGTTTGAAGGCTTAACCGCTGGGGTGAACTGGCGTATTTCCGGATATCGTAACGATGTCAGTGACTTGATCGATTATGATGATCACACCCTGAAATATTACAACGAAGGGAAAGCGCGGATTAAGGGCGTCGAGGCGACCGCCAATTTTGATACCGGACCACTGACGCATACTGTGAGTTATGATTATGTCGATGCGCGCAATGCGATTACCGACACGCCGTTGTTACGCCGTGCTAAACAGCAGGTGAAATACCAGCTCGACTGGCAGTTGTATGACTTCGACTGGGGTATTACTTATCAGTATTTAGGCACTCGCTATGATAAGGATTACTCATCTTATCCTTATCAAACCGTTAAAATGGGCGGTGTGAGCTTGTGGGATCTTGCGGTTGCGTATCCGGTCACCTCTCACCTGACAGTTCGTGGTAAAATAGCCAACCTGTTCGACAAAGATTATGAGACAGTCTATGGCTACCAAACTGCAGGACGGGAATACACCTTGTCTGGCAGCTACACCTTCTGAACCACGTCCCACCGTGCTGGTGTTTGACTCCGGCGTCGGTGGGTTGTCGGTCTATGACGAGATCCGGCATCTCTTACCGGATCTCCATTACATTTATGCTTTCGATAACGTCGCTTTTCCGTATGGCGAAAAAAGCGAAGAGTTTATTGTTGAGCGAGTGGTGGCAATTGTCACCGCAGTGCAAGAACGTTATCCCCTTGCGCTGGCTGTGGTCGCTTGCAACACCGCCAGTACCGTTTCACTTCCTGCATTACGCGAAAAGTTCGACTTCCCGGTTGTTGGTGTCGTGCCGGCGATTAAACCTGCTGCACGTCTGACGGCAAATGGCATTGTCGGATTACTGGCAACCCGCGGAACTGTTAAACGTTCTTATACTCATGAGCTGATCGCGCGTTTCGCTAATGAATGCCAGATAGAAATGCTGGGCTCGGCAGAGATGGTTGAGTTGGCTGAAGCGAAGCTGCATGGCGAAGATGTTTCTCTGGATGCACTAAAACGTATCCTACGCCCGTGGTTAAGAATGAAAGAGCCGCCAGATACCGTTGTATTGGGTTGCACCCATTTCCCTCTACTACAAGAAGAACTCTTACAGGTGCTGCCAGAGGGAACCCGGCTGGTGGATTCTGGCGCAGCGATTGCTCGCAGAACGGCCTGGCTGTTAGAACATGAAGCTCCGGATGCAAAATCTGCCGATGCGAATATTGCCTTTTGTATGGCAA
>NZ_CAOLGM010000032.1:0-38813 GCF_948475835.1 uncultured Escherichia sp.
TCCCGGCATCTTTATAGCGATATCAATTATTTACTGAGCGTCGCGACCATCACCGCTTTGATGGTATGCATGCGGTTTTCCGCCTGATCAAAAACAATGCTGGCGGCAGATTCGAAGACCTCATCAGTCACTTCCATTCCGCCATGTAGGCCAAACTCTTCCGCCATTTTCTTACCAAGCGTCGTCTGGTCGTCATGAAACGCGGGCAGGCAGTGGAGGAATTTGACCTCCGGGTTACCGGTCAACTGCATCATCTTGCTGTTCACCTGATAATCACGCAGTAATGCAATCCGTTCTGCCCATTTCTCTTTTGCTTCCCCCATCGACACCCATACATCGGTATAGATAAAGTCAGCACCTTCAACTCCTTTGGCTACATCTTCCGTCAGCGTAATATTCCCGCCATTTTGCTGTGCCAGGGCGCGGCATTCCGTAACCAGCGCAGCTTCCGGCCAGCATGCCTGTGGCGCGACCAGACGCAAATCCAGACCGGTAAGCGCCGCAGCTTCGAGCATCGAATTGCCCATGTTGTTACGTGCGTCACCTGCATAGACCAGCGTCATTTCGTTGAATGCTTTACCGGGTAAATGCTCCTGCATGGTGAGGAGATCCGCCAGCAACTGCGTGGGGTGAAACTCATTGGTCAGGCCGTTCCATACCGGCACGCCAGCGTATTCCGCCAGTGTTTCGACAATCTCCTGACCATAGCCGCGATACTGAATACCGTCATACATGCGACCCAGCACGCGGGCAGTGTCTTTAATCGACTCTTTATGACCAATCTGACTGCCGCTTGGGCCGAGATAAGTAACGCGAGCACCCTGGTCATATGCGGCAACTTCGAAAGAGCATCGGGTACGGGTCGAGTCTTTTTCGAAGATGAGCGCGATGTTTTTACCAGTGAGTTTGGCTTCTTCTTTGCCGCTTTTCTTATCGGCTTTCAGCTTCGCGGCTAACTGCAGCAGGCTGTTGAGTTCAGCTGGCGTGAAATCGAGTAATTTCAGGAAATGCTTATGATAAAACCCGGACATAGATCCCTCCTGTGGCTAACGCCTTAATGAATTAAAATTCAATTTATATGGATGATTATTCATTTGCAAGTCTAAAGCATAAATCTTTGTCACAAAGGTGGAGGCAATGTCAGTGGTGTGTGACAATAAGAGTATCGGCAGGACATTAAGAGGAATGAGCCATGGCAAACCCGGAACAACTGGAAGAACAGCGTGAAGAAACACGTTTGATTATTGAAGAATTACTGGAAGATGGCAGCGATCCGGACGCGCTGTACACCATCGAACACCATCTTTCCGCAGACGATCTGGAAACCCTGGAAAAAGCAGCAGTTGAAGCGTTTAAACTCGGTTACGAAGTGACCGATCCAGAAGAGCTGGAAGTTGAAGATGGTGATATCGTGATTTGCTGCGACATCCTCAGCGAGTGCGCGTTGAATGCCGATCTGATCGATGCCCAGGTTGAACAACTGATGACGCTGGCGGAGAAATTTGACGTTGAGTACGACGGTTGGGGCACTTACTTTGAAGATCCTAACGGCGAAGACGGCGACGATGAAGATTTTGTCGATGAAGACGATGACGGGGTTCGCCACTAATTAATTGATTAAAATGCCCGATAGCACACACTAGCGGGCATTTTTTTAGAGTTCGCGTAGCATCCGCACTTCACAATCTACATGGCCCGTGCAGCCAAGTGCATAGTCGATATGTTGAAAACCTAAATGTTCATACAAACCAATCGCTTCTTTCAAAAAAGCGGTCGTTTCCAGATAGCAGCGTTTGAAGCCCATCTCTCGTGCCTGCTCCATCGCCATTAAGGCCAGTTTTTTCGCCAGCCCTTTACCGCGAATAGCCGGAAGAAAATACATCTTCTGCAGTTCGCAAATGTCCGACTCACTCCCGGTTAATGGCGCAATCCCACCGCCGCCGACCACTTCACCATCGTACTCAACCACCCAATATGCATGACCCGGCTGACTATACACTTGATACAACTCGTCCAGGTTCGGATCGGCGACGGTGTAGCCTTTATCAGCGGTAAGACCGTATTCGGCGGATACCTGACGAATGACGCGGGCGATGGCGGGATTATCCTGCTGCGTCAGGCGACGCATTACAGGTGATTGCGGCGCAATGTTATTCATAGTTTAACCCAATAAAAATAAAGTAATTATACATTTGTTTAATACCACTCTCTTCTTACGTGCGCAAGCGACTTATAAAGTAATAAAGTTTTTGCCAGCCTATTACTGATAAGAGTATTGTAACGTGGCAGAACATTTTGCTGTCTGTATATATAAATTATATCAATGGATTTTTTAATTCAGGGAATTTTTATGGCTCAAGTTATTAATGAAATGGATGTTCCGTCCCATTCGTTTGTTTTTCATGGTGCAGGTGAGAGATATTTTCTTATTTGTGTGGTGAATGTGTTGTTAACGATTATAACGCTAGGTATCTATTTGCCATGGGCATTAATGAAATGTAAGCGTTATCTCTATGCTAATATGGAAGTTAACGGACAACGATTTTCTTATGGAATTACTGGTGGGAATGTTTTTGTTAGTTGTCTTGTTTTTGTTTTTTGCTATTTCGCAATCTTAATGACAGTGTCAGCAGATATGCCACTTGTTGGCTGTGTTTTGACTTTGTTACTGTTGGTTTTGCTTATATTTATGGCAGCAAAAGGACTGCGTTATCAGGCCTTGATGACCAGTCTCAACGGCGTAAGATTTAGTTTTAATTGCTCTATGAAAGGGTTCTGGTGGGTAACCTTTTTCTTGCCGATTTTAATGGCCATTGGGATGGGGACTGTTTTCTTTATCTCGACAAAGATGCTACATGCCAATAGTTCAAGTAGTGTTATTATATCTGTGGTTCTGATGGCAATAGTTGGTATTGTTTCCATTGGTATTTTTAATGGTACTTTATATAGCCTGGTAATGAGTTTTCTCTGGAGCAATACCAGTTTCGGTATACATCGTTTCAAGGTGAAATTAGATACTACGTATTGTATAAAATATGCCATTCTCGCATTTTTAGCTTTATTACCTTTTCTCGCTGTTGCTTGTTATATTATCATCGATCAAATATTAAATGCGTATGATAGTTCTGTGTATGCAAATGATGATATTGAGAATTTACAGCAATTTATGGAAATGCAACGTAAAATGATAATCGCGCAGTTAATCTATTATTTTGGGATTGCTGTTAGCACCAGTTATTTAACGGTGTCGTTGCGAAATCATTTTATGAGCAACCTGTCACTGAATGATGGGCGTATTCGTTTTCGCTCAACTTTAACGTACCACGGTATGCTTTATCGCATGTGTGCGTTGGTGGTGATATCCGGGATTACGGGCGGTCTGGCTTATCCACTGCTGAAAATATGGATGATTGACTGGCAGGCAAAAAATACGTATTTGCTGGGCGATTTGGATGACCTTCCTTTAATCAATAAAGAAGAACAACCAGATAAAGGCTTCTTAGCCAGGATTTCACGGGGAATTATGCCTTCTTTACCATTTCTGTAAGAGATAAAAAAGGCCGGAGCATGCTCCGGCCTTCGTTTTCATTACTGTGTTTTGATTACAGCGCGGCGATAACAGCCTGCTGTTCAATCAGCTTCGCTTTCGCTTCTGCATAGCCTTCCAGCTTTTCACGCTCTTTCGCGATGACCGCTTCCGGTGCGCGGGCGACAAAGCCTTCATTCGCCAGCTTGTTCTCGATACGGCTGATTTCGCCTTCGATCTTCGCCACTTCTTTCGCCAGACGCGCCAGCTCATCTTCTTTGTTGATGAGGCCAGCCATCGGGATCAGCAGCTCTGCGCCGTCGATGATCTTAGTAACGGAAACCGGACCTTTGTCATCGGCAGGCAGCACGGTGATGCTTTCCAGACGCGCCAGCGTTTGCAGGAAGCCACGGTTTTCATTTACGCGACGTTCTGCATCCGCGCTGCAACCACGCAGTAGCAGCTCCAGCGGTTTGCCCGGCGCGATGTTCATTTCTGCACGGATGTTACGTACCGCAACGATCGCCTGCTTCAGCCACTCTGTGTCGGCCAGTGCGGCTTCATCAACCTGAGATGCATCGTACTGCGGGAACGGCTGCAGCATGATGGTGTCGGCAGTGATACCGCAAAGTACTTTCACACGCTGCCAGATGGTTTCGGTGATGAACGGAATGATCGGATGCGCGAGGCGCAGCAGACCTTCCAGCACGGTCACCAGCGTATGGCGAGTACCGCGCAGTTCGGCTTCGGTGCCACCGTTCATTACCGGCTTAGTCAGTTCCAGATACCAGTCACAGAACTGGTTCCAGGTGAACTCATACAGAATGCCTGCGGCGATATCGAAGCGGAAGCTGTCCAGCGCTTCGCGGTACGCTTTGATGGTCTGGTTGAACTCCGCCAGAATCCAGCGATCCGCCAGCGACAGCGTCATTTCGCCGCCGTTGAAGCCGCAATCCTGACCTTCTGTGTTCATCAGCACAAAGCGGCTGGCGTTCCACAGCTTGTTACAGAAGTTACGGTAACCTTCCAGGCGTTTCATATCCCAGTTGATATCGCGACCGGTAGAAGCCAGCGCCGCCAGGGTGAAGCGCAGCGCGTCAGTACCGTGCGGTTCAATACCGTTCGGGAACTGCTTCTCGGTGCGCTTACGGATTTTGTCCGCCAGCTGTGGCTGCATCATATTGCCGGTGCGTTTTTCCAGCAGTTCTGGCAGCGAAATACCGTCAACCATATCCAGTGGGTCAATAACGTTACCCTTGGATTTGGACATCTTCTGGCCTTCGTCGTCACGAATCAGGCCGGTCATGTAAACAGTGTGGAACGGCACCTGCGGTTTGCCATTTTCATCTTTGATGAAGTGCATGGTCATCATGATCATGCGGGCAATCCAGAAGAAGATGATGTCGAAACCAGATACCATCACGCTGGTTGGGTGGAACTGACGCAGGGCGTCGGTATTTTCCGGCCAGCCAAGGGTAGAGAAGGTCCACAGCGCAGAAGAGAACCAGGTGTCGAGAACGTCTTCGTCCTGACGCAGGACAACATCAGCACCGAGGTTATTTTCTTTACGCACTTCGTCTTCGTTGCGGCCAACATAAACGTTACCCGCTTCGTCATACCATGCCGGGATACGGTGACCCCACCACAACTGACGAGAGATACACCAGTCCTGAATATCGCGCATCCAGGAGAAGTACATGTTTTCGTACTGCTTCGGTACGAACTGAATGTCGCCGTTCTCAACCGCTTCAACTGCCGGTTTCGCCAGGACATCGGCACGCACGTACCACTGGTCGGTCAGCATCGGTTCGATGACCACGCCACCACGGTCGCCATAAGGAACGGTCAGGTCATGTGGTTTAATTTCTTCCAGCAGGCCGAGTGCGTCAACCGCAGCAACGACCGCTTTACGTGCAGCAAAACGCTCCAGTTTCTGGAATTCTGCGGGGATCTCGCTGGAATAAACGTCAGATTCGTTACCTTTGGTATCGAACACCTGGGCACTTTCACGGATATCGCCGTCAAAGGTCAGGATGTTGATCATCGGCAGGGCGTGACGTTTACCGACTTCATAGTCGTTAAAGTCGTGCGCCGGGGTGATCTTCACGCAGCCGGTGCCTTTTTCCATGTCGGCGTGTTCGTCGCCAACGATCGGAATACGACGGTTAACCAGCGGCAGAATGACATATTTGCCAATCAGATCTTTGTAACGCGGATCTTCCGGGTTAACGGCCACGCCGGTATCGCCCAGCAGGGTTTCCGGACGAGTAGTCGCAACCACCAGATAATCTTTACCATCTGCGGTTTTCGCGCCGTCAGCCAGCGGATAGCGGATGTGCCACATCGAACCTTTCGATTCGCGGTTTTCCACTTCCAGGTCAGAGATAGCGGTGCGCAGTTTCGGATCCCAGTTTACCAGGCGTTTGCCACGGTAAATCAGGTCTTCTTTATACAGACGAACGAAAACTTCTTTCACCGCATTGGACAGGCCTTCGTCCATGGTGAAGCGTTCACGCTCCCAGTCCACGGAGTTGCCGAGACGGCGCATCTGACGGGTAATGGTGCCGCCGGATTCCGCTTTCCATTCCCAGATTTTGTCGATGAAAGCTTCGCGGCCGTAGTCGTGACGGGTTTTACCTTCTTCTGCGGCAATCTTGCGCTCAACGACCATCTGGGTAGCGATCCCTGCGTGGTCAGTACCGACCTGCCACAGGGTGTTTTTGCCCTGCATGCGCTGATAGCGGATCATGGTATCCATGATGGTTTGCTGGAAGGCGTGACCCATATGCAAACTGCCGGTGACGTTCGGCGGCGGGATCATGATGCAGAAACTTTCCTGGCTTTCATCGCCATTAGGCTTAAAGTAGCCCTGCTTTTCCCAGTGCTCGTAAAGCGGCTGTTCGATATCTTGTGGGTTATATGTCTTTTCCATTATTTCCAGGTTGCCGTATTCAGGTTGAAACCAGCCACGCGGTAGGCTTTATAGCGTTCGCGCGCCAGTTGTTTCAGAGAATCTTCATAAGGAACGAAGTCTACCACTTCTGTGAAAGCGGTGGCAAAATCTGCAAAGCTTGTTCGCAGACTAATCAATATATCGCGCGGGCTGCTGCTGCGTTTTTGCGGCCAGGCGATCTCCACCGGCGCACCGCCGCGCGGTCCTTCTCCCGCTAAATTATGCGGAACAAAGCTTTCTGCCGGACGCGCCCACAGGGCTTCATCCAGCCGGTAAGCCTGCTTTTCATCTTCACAGGCGATGAGCACGCGCTTACCACTGCGCCAACGTTCTGCGGCAATTTCACACACCAGCTGCTCAACGGCGCTTAAGCCATCGACGGTGGTGTCATTGTCCAGAAGGTAGAACGTCGCGTTTTTCATAAATGGGGCTTCTTGTGGTGGATTTAAATATTGCTGCATTCCTCACCCTAAAAGATGAGCAATGAATTTCTATTGCGCTCGATCGGTTCCCTCTCCCTTAGGGAGAGGGTTAGGGTGAGGGTAAAACGCAAACTTACTCTTCGCCGTTAAACCCGGCGCGGTTTAACAGGAACTGTGCCAGCAACGCTACCGGACGACCGGTTGCGCCTTTCGCTTTACCAGAACGCCAGGCGGTACCGGCGATATCCAGGTGCGCCCAGTTGTACTTACGGGTAAAGCGTGACAGGAAGCAACCTGCGGTAATCGCCCCACCAGGACGACCGCCAATGTTCGCCATATCGGCAAAATTGGACTCCAGTTGTTCCTGATACTCGTCACCCAGCGGTAAGCGCCATGCGCGGTCACCGGATTGTTCAGACGCGGCAATCAGTTCATGGGCCAGCGGATTGTGGTTCGCCATCAGACCAGTAATGTGATGACCCAGCGCGATCACGCAGGCACCGGTCAGCGTCGCCACGTCAATCACCGCTTCCGGCTCAAAACGCTCAACGTAAGTTAACACGTCGCACAGTACCAGGCGGCCTTCAGCGTCGGTGTTCAGCACTTCAACGGTTTGACCGGACATGGTGGTTAACACATCGCCCGGACGATAGGCACGCCCGCCAGGCATGTTTTCGCAGCCAGCCAGCACGCCGATAACGTTAATCGGCAGTTGTAGCTCCGCGACCATCCGCATCACGCCGTAAACCGCTGCCGCACCGCACATATCGTACTTCATCTCATCCATGCCTTCTGAAGGCTTGATCGAGATACCGCCGGAGTCGAAGGTTAAACCTTTACCCACCAGCACGATTGGGCGTGCATCTTCCGACGCGTTGCCTTTGTACTCAATCACCGACATCAGCGATTCGTTCTGCGAACCCTGACCGACCGCCAGATAGGAATGCATCCCCAGCTCTTTCATCTGTTGTTCGCCGATAACGCGGGTAATGACATTCTTGCTGTAGCTGTCAGCCAGTTGGCGCGCCTGAGAGGCGAGGTAAGCGGCGTTACAGATATTCGGCGGCATATTGCCGAGATCTTTTGCTGCTTTAATCCCGGCGGCAATCGCCAGACCGTGCTGGATCGCGCGCTCACCGCTGGTCAGTTCACGGCGGGTCGGCACGTTGAACACCATTTTACGCAGCGGACGACGCGGTTCGCTCTTGTTCGTTTTCAGCTGATCGAAACTGTAGAGCGTCTCTTTTGCCGTCTCGACAGCCTGACGCACTTTCCAGTAGTTGTTACGGCCTTTAACGTGCAGTTCAGTCAGAAAGCAGACCGCTTCCATTGAGCCAGTATCATTCAGCGTATTAATGGTTTTCTGAATAACCTGCTTGTACTGACGCTCATCCAGCTCACGTTCTTTGCCGCAACCAATAAGGAGAATTCGCTCGGAAAGTACATTCGGAACATGGTGCAGCAACAATGTCTGCCCCGGTTTTCCTTCCAGTTCGCCCCGACGTAGCAGGGCGCTGATGTACCCATCGCTGATTTTATCGAGCTGTTCTGCAATCGGAGAAAGGCGACGTGGTTCGAAGACGCCCACGACGATGCAGGCACTCCGCTGTTTCTCCGGGCTACCGCTTTTTACACTAAACTCCATGCACTACGCTCCTGAATCTTAAAGACAACGGCGGTGGCTACAGATAGAATTGCAAGCTTTCGTAACTCATGTCCGCTGTTGCGATGACTTCGTGTTAATCTTAACGTTATTACGGCATTGGCACGTCAGAACAAAATCTGAGAGGTGAATCCGTTGAGTATAATTATCTTAGCGACGATTTCGACGACTCAAGAGAATAAATGACGTTTAAGCCATGAAACAAGCTAAAATCCTGCAAAAGACGAGTTTTTACGGGCGTATTTAAAGTGATAATCATAAGATATCTGGTGCGGGAGACGCTCAAAAGCCAGCTGGCGATACTCTTCATCTTGCTTTTGATCTTCTTCTGTCAAAAGTTAGTGAGGATCCTCGGCGCAGCGGTTGACGGCGATATTCCGGCGAATCTGGTGCTCTCCCTTCTCGGGTTGGGCGTGCCGGAAATGGCGCAGCTTATCCTGCCATTAAGCCTGTTCCTCGGGCTGCTGATGACGCTGGGCAAACTGTATACCGAAAGTGAAATTACGGTAATGCATGCCTGCGGCCTGAGCAAAGCGGTTCTGGTGAAAGCGGCAATGATCCTTGCGGTATTCACGGCAATCGTCGCGGCGGTTAACGTGATGTGGGCGGGACCGTGGTCATCGCGTCATCAGGATGAAGTGTTAGCAGAAGCGAAAGCGAACCCTGGCATGGCGGCGCTGGCGCAAGGGCAATTCCAGCAAGCGACTAATGGCAGTTCGGTGCTGTTCATCGAAAGCGTTGACGGCAGCGATTTCAAAGATGTGTTCCTCGCGCAAATTCGACCAAAAGGTAATGCACGTCCTTCTGTGGTGGTGGCCGATTCCGGACATTTAACCCAGCTGCGCGACGGCTCCCAGGTCGTCACTCTCAACCAGGGAACGCGCTTCGAAGGCACTGCACTGTTACGTGATTTCCGCATTACGGATTTCCAGGATTATCAGGCGATCATTGGTCACCAGGCGGTGGCGCTCGACCCGAACGATACCGACCAGATGGACATGCGCACATTGTGGAACACTGACACCGATCGTGCTCGCGCAGAACTGAACTGGCGTATCACGTTGGTGTTCACCGTGTTTATGATGGCACTTATGGTCGTACCGCTGAGCGTGGTTAACCCGCGTCAGGGGCGCGTACTATCGATGCTGCCAGCCATGCTGCTGTATCTGTTGTTCTTCCTGATCCAGACCTCCCTGAAATCGAACGGCGGTAAAGGTAAGCTGGACCCGACGCTGTGGATGTGGACCGTTAACCTGATTTATCTGGCTTTGGCGATTGTTCTCAACCTTTGGGACACCGTGCCGGTCCGCCGCCTGCGCGCCAGTTTTTCGCGTAAAGGAGCGGTGTGATGCAACCTTTTGGCGTACTTGACCGCTATATCGGTAAAACTATTTTCACCACCATCATGATGACGCTGTTCATGCTGGTGTCGCTGTCGGGCATTATCAAGTTTGTCGATCAGCTGAAAAAAGCCGGGCAGGGGAGTTACGACGCGTTAGGCGCAGGAATGTATACCTTGCTGAGCGTGCCGAAAGATGTGCAAATCTTCTTCCCGATGGCGGCTCTGCTTGGGGCGTTGCTTGGTCTTGGGATGCTGGCGCAGCGCAGCGAACTGGTGGTGATGCAGGCTTCTGGTTTTACCCGTATGCAGGTGGCGCTGTCGGTGATGAAAACCGCCATTCCGCTGGTCTTGCTGACGATGGCGATTGGCGAATGGGTCGCGCCGCAGGGCGAGCAGATGGCGCGTAACTACCGTGCGCAGGCGATGTACGGCGGCTCGTTGCTCTCTACCCAGCAAGGCTTATGGGCGAAAGATGGCAACAACTTCGTCTACATTGAGCGGGTTAAAGGTGACGAAGAGTTAGGTGGCATCAGCATTTATGCCTTTAACGAGAATCGTCGTCTGCAATCCGTACGCTATGCCGCTACTGCGAAGTTTGACCCGGAACATAAAGTCTGGCGTCTGTCGCAGGTTGATGAATCTGATCTGACCAATCCGAAACAGATTACCGGTTCGCAGACGGTGAGCGGCACCTGGAAAACCAACCTCACGCCAGACAAACTGGGCGTGGTGGCGCTGGACCCGGATGCACTCTCAATCAGCGGTTTGCACAACTACGTGAAGTATCTGAAGTCGAGCGGTCAGGACGCTGGACGTTATCAGCTCAACATGTGGAGCAAAATCTTCCAGCCGCTATCCGTGGCGGTGATGATGCTGATGGCGCTGTCGTTCATCTTTGGCCCACTGCGTAGCGTACCGATGGGCGTGCGTGTGGTCACCGGTATCAGCTTCGGTTTTGTCTTCTACGTACTGGACCAGATCTTCGGCCCGTTGACGTTGGTTTATGGCATCCCGCCGATCATCGGCGCACTGTTGCCAAGCGCCAGCTTCTTCTTAATCAGCCTGTGGCTGTTAATGAGAAAATCGTAACCAAGCAAGGGAGCGAAAGCTCCCTTTCACATTGTTGATAAAGTCAAATACGAGTTCGATCGGTCCCCTCGCCCCTTTGGGGAGAGGGTTAGGGTGAGGGGCACAGACCGCACCTGACTTACCTTCTTCTTCCCCCCAGCAAACTCCCCAACATCCCGCGTACAATCTGATTCGTCACCTGGCGGGCGGCGCTTTTCGCCATTGTTTGCACCACACCATCTTTCTTCCCGCCGCGTGGTCCGGTAGTGCCAAACAAAATATCCTTTAATCCACCAAGAATGCCGTCATCCACCGCCACCTCTTTCCCTTTCGCGGGGGGATTATTTTGCTGCTCGGCGCTTGCCTGTACGCCTTTTTGCAACATCTCATAGGCCGATTCCCGGTCCACCTCATCCTCGTACTTGCCATACACCGGAGAGTGATTAATCAAGCCATTACGCTCATCTTCCGTCACCGGTCCCATCCGCGAACAAGGCGCAATCACCATCGCCCGTTCCACCACTGAAGGACTTCCTTTCACATCAAGAAACGAGATTAACGCCTCGCCGGTCCCCAGTTCCTGGATTGCCTTTTCGGTATCAAATGCCGGATTGGCCCGCATGGTTTGCGCCGCAGCTTTTACCGCTTTCTGATCTTTGGGCGTAAAAGCACGCAAAGCGTGTTGAACGCGATTACCGAGCTGCCCGAGCACATTATCCGGAATATCAGACGGGTTTTGCGAAACGAACCAGACGCCTACGCCTTTTGAGCGAATAAGCCGTATCACCTGCTCAATCTTATCCAGCAGTACCTGCGGTGCATCGTTAAACAGCAGATGTGCCTCGTCGAAGAAAAACACCAGTTTTGGTTTCTCCAGATCGCCCGCTTCCGGCAATTGTTCATACAACTCTGAAAGCATCCACAGCAGGCTGGCGGCGTACAGTTTCGGCATCTGATAAAGCTTCTCGGCGCTGAGGATATTGATAACGCCTTTACCGTTGGTATCGGTGCGCATCCAGTCTTTGATATCCAGCATCGGCTCGCCAAAGAAGTGTGCTGCGCCTTGCTGTTCCAGCGACAACAGTCCGCGCTGGATGGCACCAACCGATGCGCTACTGATATTACCGTACTGATTCTGGAAAGATTTGGCGTTATCGCCGATGTACTGGGTAATCGCCCGCAGATCTTTAAAGTCGAGCAGCAACAATCCCTGATCGTCAGCAATACGGAAGATGATATTCAGCACGCCAGATTGCACATCGTTGAGATTCAACAGCCGCGCCAGCAACAGCGGCCCCAGATCCGAAACCGTCGCCCGCACCGGATGGCCTTTCTCGCCAAAGATATCCCACACCACCACCGGATTAGCATGCGGTTGCCAGTCATTGACGCCGATATTTTTAAGCCTTGCGAGCAGTTTTTCCGACGCCGTTCCTGCCTGCGCGACGCCGGTCAGATCGCCTTTCACATCGGCCATAAACACCGGAACACCGATTTCCGATAGAGACTCCGCCAGTTTTTGCAGCGTGACAGTTTTACCCGTCCCCGTTGCGCCAGTAATCAGCCCGTGACGGTTAGCCATTCCCGGCAGTAAAAACAGTTCTGTGTCTGGCGTGCGGGCAATTAACAGGGGTTCGCTCATGAGATTTCCTCCAGTTTCCTGCCTGGAGTATAGGCAACGGCTGCGCACTCTTCACCGCTAAATTCAGCAGATTGCGAGATGCCTTCCAAAGAGATTTTAGTGCCGGGCGACAGGCACCCGGCAAAGGGATCAGAAGTCGGCTTTCAGAACCACGCGGTAACGCGCCTTACCGTCGCGCACATGCTTGATGGCGTCGTTAATTTTCGACATCGGGAACAATTCGGTGGTCGGTGCAACCTTGCTGCGGGCGGCAAAGCGCATCAGCTTACGCAGCTCATAAGGCGTGCCGGTAGCAGAACCAGAGATGCTGCGGTCGCCCGCAATTAACGTAAAGGCCGGAACAGACAGCGGCGTGAGAACCGCACCGACCGTATGGAAATTACCGCCATAGGTCAGCGCCTCAAAATAAGGCTGCCAGTCGAGGCTGACGTTGACGGTGTTGATAATGAGATCAAACTGCCCCGCCAGTGCTTTCAGTGCCTGCGGATCGCGGCTATTCACCACTTTATCGGCACCCATCGCCAGTACTTCCTGCTCTTTCGCCGGATTCGAACTAAAGGCTGTCACCTCGCATCCCATTGCGTGCAGAAGTTTTATAGCGATATGCCCCAGCCCGCCAATACCAATTACCCCAACGCGGCTGGTGGCTGTGATATGGTGCATCAACAGTGGTTTAAAGACCGTGATACCACCACACAGCAGCGGCCCGGCGGACTCGATATCAATATTTTCTGGCAGTGGAATCACCCATTGCCAGTCTGCACGCAACTTCTCGGCAAAGCCACCGCGATTCATAATTGTTGGCACCGCACCTTGCTCGCAGTTGATCTGATTACCGCTAATACAGGCGTCGCAATGCCCGCAGCTACGCGCCGTCCAGCCAATCCCGACACGCTGACCGACCTGCAAACCTTTATCCTGCGCGGCGCTCCCGAGCGCCACCACGCGACCAATCACCTCATGCCCGGCAACCAGCGGATACTGTGAAAATCCCCATTCGTTGTCGATCATCGACAGATCGGAATGGCAGATCCCGCAGTAATCCACCTGCACTTCAACATCTTGTGGCTTCAGTTCACCGGGATCGTACTCATAAACTTCCAGTTCGCCGCCCGCTTCTTTTGCGGCATAGCATTTTATCATCGACATTTTTTGATCCTTCTCTGGTGTTGTCTGGGAAGTGTAGAGCATGGCAGGGCGGGGTGCCTGGAGTGTGACAAAGGTTACACATCGCTGTATGCAATGCTGAAAATTTCAGCACTTAGCGAAGTGGGAGCAAGCTGGCGCTTGCATGGTGGCGTGCGCCAGGTATAATCCACAACGTTTTCCGCATACCTCTTCAGTGCCGAAGTGGCGAAATCGGTAGACGCAGTTGATTCAAAATCAACCGTAGAAATACGTGCCGGTTCGAGTCCGGCCTTCGGCACCACATCGTATGCAAATCGAGTCGCTCAAGGGCGGCTTTTTTTGTGCCTGAAATCCAGTATCCGCAAGGCTTTCCTCGCTTTTTCACTCAACCTAAGTCAACCTGATTCAATCTACATCAACTTACTGATGCGGGTACAACTGCGGGTATTTCCCGGTTCGATTATGTTTGTACCCACACAGGGCCCTTGAAAGGATACTCATCATGGCTCTGAGTGATGTGAAGGTCCGTTCGGCTAAGCCGGAAGCAAAAGCCTATAAACTTACTGACGGTGAAGGCATGGTTTTGTTGGTCACCCTAATGGCTCCAAATACTGGCGACTTCGTTATCGTTTTGGCGGTAAGGAGAAGATGCTGGCGCTGGGGAAATACCCTGAAGTCTCGCTGGTCGATGCCAGAGGTCGCCGGGATGAAGCCCGTAAGTTGTTAGCTAACGGCGTCGATCCTAGTGAGAACAAGAAAGCTGTTAAGGTAGAGCATGAGCAAGAGGTGATAACGTTTGAAGTGGTAGCCAGAGAGTGGCACGCCAGCAATCAGAAGTGGTCTGCATCGCATAGCGCTCGTGTATTGAAAAGCCTCGAAGATAATCTCTTTGCTGCTATCGGTAAGCGGAACATTGCTGATCTGAAGACTCGGGATCTGCTTGTCCCCATCAAAGCGGTGGAGTCGTCTGGGCGTCTCGAAGTCGCTGCTCGTTTGCAGCAGCATACTACCGCGATTATACGCTTTGCTGTACACAGTGGATTAATCGACTACAACCCCGCTCAAGAGATTGCTGGTGCGGTTGCTACGGCGAAAAGACAGCATCGTGCTGCTCTGGAACTTAACCGCATTCCTGAATTGCTTCAACGCATCTATCACTATTCTGGCAGGCCGTTAACCCGACTGGCGGTTGAACTCACATTGTTAGTTTTCATCCGTTCAAGCGAGTTGCGTTTTGCTCGCTGGTCAGAAGTTGATTTTGATACTGCCATGTGGACGATTCCGGGAGAACGTGAGCCACTGGAGGGAGTTAAGCATTCTCAGCGTGGTTCGAAGATGCGGACTCCACATCTTGTACCCTTATCTCGACAAGCTCTCACCATTCTGGAAAAAATCAAAAGCATGAGTGGAAACCGTGAGCTGATCTTCGTTGGTGATCACGATCCGCGTAAGCCAATGAGTGAGAATACGCTTAACAAGGCCTTGCGAGTGATGGGCTATGACACGAAAACGGAAGTGTGTGGACATGGTTTCAGGACGATGGCGTGTAGTTCTTTGATTGAATCGGGATTGTGGTCGAGGGATGCAGTAGAGCGGCAGATGAGTCATCAGGAACGTAGCTCAGTACGGGCGGCTTATATCCATAAGGCGGAACATCTTGGGGAGCGAATGTTGATGCTGCAGTGGTGGGCTGATTATCTGGATGCGAATAGAATGGCGGCTATCACTCCATTTGACTATGCAAAGATTAATAGTTCTTTTCGATAATTCTATCTAAGTATATGAATATTAACTGTTTTTTAATTAAAGGCTTATAACTGAGAAGCCTCCGCCCTAATGGGGAGAGGCTTTTGTCTTAACTCAATCAAGAAGGAAATCGTTATGTAAAACTTTATTTTTTTGTCCGGTATGTGAACGGAAGTGTTAAATATCCACTATGCCTTGTTCGCGCAATGGTCATCCTTTCAATCAAATAACTCCAAGCTTTGCATACAATTCTTTTTTCTCTTTCATGCTGTTATCCAATGGTGCTACTCGCAATGCCGCTTTCAAATAAGCCGCAGCACCAGAGTAATCACGCATTTGCTCGCAAACTAAAATGAGTTGGCTTAACACATGGAACTTCATTGGAGTTGTTTGGTTTACTTTCTCCAATAGTACTCTTGCTTCAGAATATTTCGCTTCAAGGCCAAGGATAGATGATTCTAAATACATGGTGGCCGCGTTTTCTGCTTCAGCTTGCTTTCGTTGCAACAGCCAGAAATTTGCTTGACTGATATTGCGTAACTGTAGGTTTGCCTTAACTATCAACTCGAACAAAGCTGCTGGTTGAGTCAATTTACCCTCAAGTAAGATCGCTTTATTATCTTCTACAACTTTTTCAAAGTCGAATAAGCGATTGGCGCGATACAAGGCAATAAGTTGCTGATGTAAAGCTTGTAGATCTTTACTGCGGCTATACTCCTGCGACGCTAATTGAGCAGCTTTTTGGTAAGATTGATCGGACATTGCTTCAAGTACCGCACTTGACCAGTCCTGAGCAGGTTTAGTTTGAAAAACGGGAGCAATAGCACCAACTTTTAATTGCTTAGTGGCAGCAGAATCAAATGCATGAATTAAGTCGGAAATAGTGGAAAAGCGATCCTCCGCTCGTTTTTGTAAACAAGTAAGAACCACTTGTTCCAGGTCCGTATGAATAGAGCTATTAATCTCTGTCGGAAGCTTGAAAGGTGCGTGGCGCTGAACTTGTGCTGGCGTATCATGGGGCAGCTTTCCTGTCAGCAGCTGGTATAGCAAAACACCTAAGCTATAGATGTCGCCCAATAGTAGCTCTTCCAGGCTGCCTCTACGGCTATCGACGTTGGAGAACTCTGGGGCCGAATACAGCACAGTCCCGCCATTTTCACGGGTACGAACGTAAATTTCTTCTGGTAAAGCTGAGCTGCCAAAGTCCGTCAACTTCACCAGGTCCCGCTCTCCAACCAAAATGTTATGTGGCTTAATATCTCCATGAGATATTGGTACTGGTAATTCGGCCAAATAATGCACAGCACAGAGCACTTGACGATATATTCTGAACAACCGTTCATAGGTCTGGCCAAAATTACGCTGCCTGTCATCGAGCTTTTGCGCCAGGGTTTGGCTGGGAAAATACTCCATTTCAATATAGAACCATTCATTATCTATACGGCCCATATCAAAAATTTGCACAATATTTTCGTGCGGCTCGACGTTTAAAAGCTCTTTACCTTCGGCAAGCTGACGGTCTTCCCGAGTAATATCCTTAGGGATTTTTACTGCGACAATTTTTCCATCTTTCAGGCGTTCCGCCCGCCATACCCAGCCATGGCTGCCATCACCAAGGCATTCAAGTAACAGGTATTTGTCACCAAGGCGTTTATTCGTCCCTGGCAAAAAATGTGCTGATTTTATATTCACATCAACACCTCATAGTGAATTCTGTCCAAAACAATCATGTTCAGGTTTTGATAAATAAAAAGCGACTAAATACCACCTCAACATCAGGAGCGGCGATTACTTGGGTACCCGTGGACGAAGTAAAACCCATACGGCATATGTCTTTCAGTTTTTGAGTATCAGGTACACCTACTAAGCCTTGGCTCCAGGCACTGAGGACCAGGGTTTTGGGGCAATGATTCCAGCGCTGTGCTGCTTCCAGTAAGTTTTTTAATTTTTCTTCCAGCTTTTGCTGCCCCTTCGCTGAACCATCAAAGCGTTCAAATTCGATTAAACACACAGGCGATGCAGAAGATTTATGAAACCAGCCCGAGTCAGAGCGAATATCAGCACCAAATGTCCCTGGAGCCGGGCATTCCACTACCGCCATAAATGACTGTTCATGCCCGAATGTATTCCAAACGCTACAGCCCAGGCTGTGGACCAATACATCCTGGTCCAATAGCTTACCGCTTGCTAAAAGTGGAAATGTCTCATTTACCCAGGCAACTTCAGGCATAGGCACCTTAGCCACTGAAAGAGCCCCAAACACGCAGTACCTCTGGTGATTCACCACCGTGAATTAATGCCTTACTACCAACTTTAACAAGCAGTGGTGCAGGGATTGAACGACCACACACCAAAGCTTCACCGGTTGATAAACTCGGGAGTTCCTCCAGATCAGCTTTGCTCACCATATCTGATGCTTTAGCTATAAATCGTTGATCGTCAGGGTTCTTTAAGCGCATCGTAATTAGCGTATTGCACTGAGAGGTCACATCTGAATCTAATTTCGATGGACGCTGGCTCACAATGCCAAATCCAACGCCAAATTTACGACCTTCACCAGCGATCTTTTTAATAATGCGGTGACTGACTGCGTTGCCGCCGGCCGGGGCAAAATTATGACCCTCTTCGTAAATGATAAAGCATGGGCGCAGCGGGTCCGTTTTGCTCGAGGCTGCTTTTAATATTTCACTAGATAACAGTGCACAAATGACTTGCTTAGCGGTATCACTCAAACCTTGTAAGTCAACAACGACTAAACGCCCCTGTTGATTGCTCGGGCGACCCACCATTTTGTAAATATCAGTTGGCTCAGCCATTGTTGCGCTGTAAAAACTTTTAGCTTCATTAAGCACACGTGAAAGCTTCATCGAGGCGACGGCGGCACTACGGCCTGATAACGCCTTCGCCTCAGCTTCAGAAAGGTCGTCCCACTCTTTTAACTCTTCAATACCATCACCTAATAAGAAGCGTAGGCGGTTAATATCTCGTGGCTCAGTCTTATCTGCAGAGCGCCAATAACGAATTGCAACATCGAGTACTCGTTGCTGCGGTTCCGTTAAGCCAGGTAATATTTCAGCAATATCGTCCATTTCAAAATGGTCAAACTGAAGCGCTAATGGCGTATTCTTACTGGCGTATTTATGTTTAAAAGATTCATGCTGCGGCGAGTAAACCTGAATACCTGCACCGGCGGCTTGCAGCTTTTCAAAGGTCTGTTTTATCAGTGGCAGTGCTTCTTGATCACGCTTATCGTCAGTGGCTTCTAAGAAGCTTGAGAATTGCAGATTACCGCCAGCGAGGGCTTTACCGTATTCACCATGTGGGTCAAATACTACTACCGTACCGTTATTAACCGCAACTAAACGCTCAATAATGCGGCCAACTGTATAAGACTTACCTGAACCCGTCATTGCCAGAACAGCCAAATGCTCAGTGACCAACTTGTTCACGTCAATAAAAACAGGAACTGTATTCTCACCTTTGTCGTAGCCTACTAAGTTACCTAAGTGCAAACTGGAGTGTTCATTAAATTCGTAAAAATCACTCAAAAACTGAAAATCGACGGTTTCAACAGCGGTACCCGGGTTAAGCGGGCGACGTGGAATTTTGATTTGACGAGTAACAGGATCGCGGTAACCAACCAGCTCGACCTGAGCAAACATATTCTCACCAGTTACATTCGCACCGGGCAAAAGCTCAAGCTCGGTTACACCATCGCCAAAGCCGGCGTTATAGAGCATATTAGTACGGCTTATCTTGGTCACTCGCCCCAGTACGGCGACTTGCCCCTCATCTTTGCGTTCCTGGTGCATAATGCGTACAAACTCACCACGGCGTACTGAAAACGAGTCTTGTACAACCATAGTTAACTGACTGGCATCACCAGTGTTACCGACTAATTTACCTAAAACTTTATAAGCCATTATTCAATCCCTCATCGAGGCCTGCCAACCACCCTGCCTCAATATCATTATTCTTTAGTGCCTGGTGTAAACCCTGGCGATAAAACGTAGCAAATTTAGGTAAAATACCAAGCTGTTGATAACCAAGTAATTGTGGCAACGGCATTGCATTACCTTTGTTTTGCATATCCAGCACCATCAGGCGAGAGGCAACTAAATCGAGATCAGCACTTTTCCATTCTGGTTCGTCACCCGCTAATTGCACCATTTTTATCTGTCCACCTCGGGCACTACGGAAGTGAAAACCAATTAGACCTTGCTTAGCTTCAATATTGGGTTCAATGCGCTTTTCTTGTTCAGACAAACGAAATGCGATGGTGCGCGAATAGTTGCCTAAAATGCCATTGATAAATCGCAAATCTCCCACGCCAACCAAACTTTCATCCAGTCCTTCCAGATTTTGCATCAACTCTTTAGAAAACCCATCAGATGCTAAAATTTGTTTGCGTCCTTGTTCGGTACGTAAATCTTGTTTGGCGATACTTACAATGGCACTAAAGCGCTCAGCCAAAATGCTCGCAAGTACTACACCATTTTGATTCCAGGGAAAAATTCTGGAGCGATGGTTTTGCCAAAAAGTTTCTATCACTTGTCTGGTTTTTTCGTACTCTTGTTTATGACGGACATTTCTCTCCAGCGGAGCCATATCCCGTGCTAAAAACAACGGCGTATCCAGCAAAATTAAATCGCCAGGCTCATAACCTAAAAGTTTTTTCTCAACTAACTGATAAGCCTGACGAATTTCAATTAAATCAAGCCGTTTACGCTGAGCTTCAAAATCAATATCATCCAGTTCTGATACCGAGTCGCTACCCACCGTGCTGACTTTATTGTCATCTATTAACAAATCTGTGCGCACTGCTGCACTGGCATAAATAAAACCACCCAATACCTTGTCTAAGCACGATTTAGTCGCAATACCGGCTACGCGTAAATTAACAATTGTGGGCTTGGGGACCGCTTTCACTAAGCCAGCATCACGGAATAGCGGCGCCACTTGCTCAATATCACGGACCTGTTTAAGCAAGCGTCCTGCACTTCCCGGTAAGCGAAGCTGGCTATCGATGGCGAGCGATTGCGCTAAATTCATCGTTTTGTTCTCATTCATGCTTATAGCGTTCCTGTGTGTAGCTGCTCGCCAAGTAATGGGGCATAAGCCCAATATTGCGAGGCTTGTAGGCATGTTTTACCGGTAGCTGTTATGCCCGCGTCGTCGATAAAATCGTGCTGCCGCAACATCTCACCCCGCTTGACAATATCAAGGCTATTAACATCAAACATCAGCTTAACCGCATTATGCTCAGACAACGCTTGTAAGTTCATGCCACCGCCAGCGTAGAGTAATAGCAATACAACCAGATCGTGCTTATCTGGCGTGTAGTCAGTTGATGGCGCTTTAGGTTCGATTATTCGTTCAGCAATGCCTGCATGGTCCACAAACCAATTCAACCAGCTCACCAGGAGCTCACTATGATCGAGTAAAGTCAGCGACCACAAAGGTAACGTGGTAAAGGCTAATAGCCCACTGTTGCTGTGTTTTCGTATGTAGCGGGTATGCACTACATCACCGGCCTGGTGCTGGTAGCGATCTGCGCTGCCAGTAAAGCCAGCAATAGCCTGGTCTGTTTCACTGGCTAGCAAAGCGGTTAGCCCCGGTTCCTGCCCCCTCAAGCTCGCTGGTACTAACTGCCAATCCAGTGGATAGGGCAATTGCGCTAATAAGGTAAATTGTTCTGCTTTCAGGTTTATTACCAAAGCGGCACAACCTGCCTGCATAGCCCAGTGATACAGGTGCTGCATAGTATTAGCGTCAGTCAACTCTTCTGCTTGCACTATTAACAAACCGCTGGCTGGCGGCGAGCTAATCCAATCCTTCATTAAGGGGGTAGCCCCCGCAACAGTTTGCAAAAAACGGCCTTTACGATTACTGGCCAGTGCCGCAGATAAATAACGACTCATCGCGTCACCTCTACAAACCAGTGGCAAAGGTAAGGCGCATTTTTACAATGCCTTTGTCTACAAGTCCTTTCTGTTGCTCAGGTGTTAACACGGGTTCCTGATTTTGGCTCAAAGCCTTATAAATCGGTTGCCAATCCGCCAGTGTTAAGCCTGTATCATTTAATATTTGCTCACCTTGACTCTGCCATTTGGCCTGGGTGCTTTCACACACCTGTTGAAGTTCTCTGACACCCAAATTGCTCACATCCTCCAGAGTCAACGCTGCTGGTTCCGCTTGCTTTTGAGAAGCCAATAGCGGTTTTAATAACGGCAGCCAGCTGTTTACCTGTGCGATGGAGTTGCGTCTTACTTGGTTTAGACGCTCTTCAATTTTAAGTAGCTGGCCTTGAATCGGTGTAAGTTGACCGCGTGCCGGTTTTAAAAGCTCTTCTGGTAAATCCCGTAACGATGAAAACTGCCCATTGCGCAAACTGTTTTGCATACTTTGACGCTTGCTCTCTGCATCACTGGGGAGATCGGCAATAGCATCTTCAATGAGCTGTAATTTCATTACCAGTTTTGGTAGCTCTGCAATGTCATCGGCGAACTGATACTCAGCCGTGGCGCTACTAAGCCATTCTTGCAGTTGTTGTGCACGTAGTTTTTGCTCTGTGAGGTTATTAACCAGCTTACTAAATCGTTCTTTGCAGTTGCGGTAGCTGGACAAAATATGCCCCTGAATCTCCGCTATCGGCAACTGTTGATCATTGTGCAGGTTTAAACCCACTTCTTGCGCTAAGGCTGAAAGCTTGTCATGCGCTCTACCTAAATCGAGTTTACGCAGGTAATGCAGTAAGGTATCGCTATCTGCTTGCTGCTCTTTTCGGCCAGTGGCACTGCTGGTATCGTCTTTTAACGCTCCATCTAAAATATGACCTATGGTGCGCAGCGTGTTGGTGTACAGACGTTTCGGAAAATTCGTCAGCGGGGCACACTCTGTTTCAACATCTATGATTAAATCAACGAGTCGGTTGTTGATACGCTCAGCGCTGCACTCAACAAACTCGGCAAATAAACAGGCCTGTTCAATCCGTTGATAAAGCGAGGTCGTTTTGTCTTCTAAGCTGAGAATATGGGCATCTTTTAGCATAGGCCTGGAACTATTAAGCGGTTTAACCTTTGCTACCAGCTCCAGCACTTCAGCGCGTTTGTGGATAAGCCCTGCCAATACTTTCGTGTCGTTGGCCTCGACCATATCAGCCAGTTGTTCTTCTTGCTGTTTGAGCACGTTAAATAGCGATTGTGCTTTTTCCAGCTGCTCTTTAGCTTCCACGGTGACGAAACCCAGCTTATTTTTACCCAGAGGCGCGAACATTTCATTAATGCGTGCATAACCATACACGCGGCTCATGACTTCCACATTGGCTGCATAGCTGCCCATATCGTTACCGCGGAACCAGTTTTGCGCTTCTCTAATGGCATTTTCTAAGCGGGAGCGCGGGTAGTGCTCCCAAATTGCCTGTTTTTCTGTTGGATTGGTTAAAGTGAGTAAGTTCAGCTCTCCACACCACCACATCCAGTCATTAAACACGCCTTTGGCGGTAACACTCGTTTCAGCCACATAGGCGAAATAAAACTGTTGCTTAAAGCCTTCGAATTGCCACTTGTGCTTTTTATTAGGGTGAGCAATACGGGCTAAAAATAATGGGATCTGCGCCTGGCTTCGCTGCACATTATTAAGTTCAGTAAATAGCCCGGCATGTTCATCGGCCGTGTAGCCTTTGGCAATATAGCTGCCCGGCACCTTAAGTTTATCCAACAAGCTGCTCAGCTCATTCACTGGCACGCCGTGTTGCTGCTGTAAATCGAGAATGCCATTTAACTCAGGGTGAGCAATGGCCAGCTGATACCAGCCTTTAAACAACAGGTCTCGGTCATTCGATGATAATTTACCATCTACCTTTAACGGCCAGGCAATTAAACCGCGCTGCTGCAAACGCTGGCGCCACTTGTGAATGGCGTCCGTGGCAAAGGTTGTCAAGGCATGCAGCTTGTTTTTGAATTTCGCGGTAAAGCTGTCGGCAGTTAAATTCACGCCGTGCAACTGACATGCTGCCAAACTTAAGCCAATACGCTCTAACTGGTCTGCTTCGCTTGGGTTGACATAATGCAGCAGTATCGCATCACGCAACTCATTTCTTTCATCCAGTCGGCTGTATTGCTCCATGAGATGTGCAGAAGCAGTTAACGCTAATACTGGCGTGCGACCATTTTGGTGGCTGTGGTTTGCCGCAAAGGTGTGAAGATTGTTCAGCTCAATTAGGTTGCTGACCCAGGCAAACAAGGCTTTACCTTCTGGGTGAAGCTTAAATCCATCCAGGGTAAGTAAACCATCCTGGCGGCCACGGGGCTCGGTTAAAATGGCCAAAGGTGCATCGTCGCTGCCCGCTTTATTACTCAGCAAGTTTTCATCATAGGTCCAGTTGTTATCAAGTAATCTCACAAAGCCCGTTACACGGGCTAATGCCTTGATGAGCGGCTTCTGGCTACTTTGTTTGCTAAGTTCACTCATTGCCTGTTCATGAGCGTCGCCCATGGCGGGATCTTTAAAAATCAGTGAGTTTTGCTGGGCACTGCGATAGCGCAAATCCAGGCGCAGTAACATCGCCACACTGGGGCCAATATGCGTTGCTTCGCTGGCGTCCAGTTCGGTAGTTTCACCCACTAGCTTGTGCCATAAGGCATCGGCAGCGAATTCAATCGCTGGGTGGTCATACAGCAAGCTGAGTAAGTATTTAAACTCACCTTTTGACAGAGGTAGTAATACCGCGCCTTTATCGCCGCTTGCGGCTTGTTCTTTAATTGAAAAAGTACGCAGGTTATCCAGCAAAGTATCTAAGTTCAGCGCTTGATCTACTGCAGGGTAGTACCATTCATCTTTATCGCGGCGGAATTTGGCTTGCTCCAGGGCTTGTCGGCACTGTAGGCGGTCAATGCTCAGTTTGCGGTAATGAGCGGCTATGGGTTCCAGATCTTCGTTTTTCAGCGCCAGCAATTCTGTGGCATAGCCCATTTCAGCTAAGCGCACGGGTAATTGGCCGTAGAGCAAACTACGACATTCGGTCAATAGTGCCTGGTCGCGAGTTTGAATGCCTTCTATCGCGCCTTTATCCAGCACATGCCTGGCTACGCGGCCAGAGCCTGCCAGCACAGCTTCAAATAAATCGCCCACATCCTTGATACTGCGGCCTGCTTGTTGGTATTGGCTCAGCACTGCATCCACATTAGCCATGACCACGTTAAACCAACCGAAGTTGGCACCACTCATGGCGTATGCAGCTTCCACTAAACCAGCAGGGTAATTAAAACTCAGCTTGCCGTCTTTTAAGAGGCTTGCCACATAGTCTGATACATCGGCAAAGGCATTATGCTCAAGTTCCACTAACTCAAAGCGGCGGGCGACCGATTGAATTTCACGCAATTGCTGGCCAAGCAGTGGTGAACACAGCGCCACATAGCGCAACCATGGAAGTTTACGACGAGGGTCTTCCTCTTTAATTGCTTTACCAATCAGGCGAATGGCCTGGCCATCGAGGCGTTTATCTTGTTCATCTTCCAGGCCAAAGGTGGCGGCTTCTGCAACGGTTTCCAGCTCATCCAGCACCACCAACATATACTGCACGCCAAAACTCTTTAATACTTTATAGGCGGCTTGCACCAAACTGACTACCAGCGTTTGGTCAGTATAGAGGTCTTCTTCGCTGTGGTTGGCGTTCAGCTGTAAGGCATCTGCTAACAGTTCAGATTTAAAGCCAAATGGCATTAAGCGTTCATAGGCTTGTTTGGCAATTTCACTTTGAATCGATCCATCAAAGGTTTGAGTGGCCAGTGGTAATAGCGCCTGATATAAACCAAAAGCAAACCAGTTATCCGAGTTTTGATAATCTGATGCCACTTGCGAGTAGCGAATGTAGAGCGCCAGGTATTTGTCTTGCGTGTCGCGATTAAACAGCTGCTTATCGTGCAGTTGGCCTTGTTCGTCGCGGACAAACCAGCCCCTGGAGCAGTCGTTAATTTGTGCGACCAATTCATGGCCTAAACGTGATTTACCCCGACCCCATTCGGCTTCGACGGCAAACACATGGGCAAAGCGATCATCGTCGTGATCCACCGTATGCAAAAAGGTTTGAAAGCGTTTAAAAAAGCAGCTCTGGCCCACTAACGGGTCGCGAGGTGGATAATCTGATACACCCGTCGCCGCCCAGCGATGTTGTTTTGCCAGGCTATCAACCATCTGTTCGTTTAATTCAAAACTCATAACGACGATCCTTGAAGGTTTATTCTATTGGCGGCGCGTTTTTTATTGGCATAGCAGTTTTGCGCCAGTTGCTTAATGGTCCGTTGTAACGTTTGGCTTTTGTAGCCAAATAGTGGTGCTAACGGCAGGCTATAACAGGCATCGCTGAAGCTTGTATGAATTCGATATTGGCCGGCCTCTCCACGACCCGCCTCGGTAAATTGCCAGATTTTTTTTGCCAACAATTCGGCAATGAATGAGCTCAGGACGCGGTTTAGGCGGTTGATGCTTTCCGTGTTCGCATCGAGTGCCGGGTAGAGGGGTATATTGAGCTCACCGAGCAGAAGCACAAGAAACTCGGCCAAACTACCCAGACTCACCTCATCACCTTCAATGCCCTGTACCGCCACATTTATTTGACCGGGGGCAAAGGCATTTTGCCCGGCAGGTAAGGTGAGCAACAAACCGCCACGTTGCTCGGCAGCCCAGGCATCTTGCACAAAGATAATTAGACTGAGTAAAAATAACCAGGGCTGTTGGGCGAATAGCTCGGTAAGCGGCATGTTGTCATGACCCGAGCGGGACACCAATAACCAATCGGCATTGGGTTTAAGGTTATGTTCATCAAGCAAGGTATTAGGGAGTGCTAACAACCGCCCACTACACCAGTTATTTGTCAGTTGTTTTGCGGTGACATCCACCGCTTGTATAGATGCCGGTGGTTCATTTTGTTCGCTCACGGTAAACAGGGTATGGCTGGTGCGCAAAATACGGCATAGAGCGGGAATGGCAGCATTGTCGTTTAGGCTATGACCGAGTAAATCCCGTTCGGTTTGCGCCAATGGGCTTGCAATGATTTGTGGTGAGAAGTCTGCGTTTTCCAACTGGGCTAAGACCCATTCACTGGCATTGCCCAGTTGCTGAATGAGTTTAACCAATACCATTGGGTCACTCATCGCGCCAGCTTCCTGGCAGCGAGCGGCGGCTAAATTTATCCAATGTTGGCGAACATCTGGGTTTAAGCCCAACAACGCTAATTGCCATTCACCCGACTGGCTTAAATCACTAAAGGCATCAAGTAATGGTGCAGTGAGGCTAAAGGCGCTAATGATATCCGTTTCAGCGTCTTTCTTTTTCGGCTGTATTATTGGTTGTAACAGTGACCTGAGGGCAGGCACAGCCGCCAGTAACAACGCTGCTTTACTGGCGGTTAAACCGCCTTGATGCCAAAGCTGCAGGCAGAGGTTAAGTGCCGCTTCGCTATTTACGGGGTCGTTATTTTGCCTGGTTGTAATGCTGTCCATGCCCCTTGTCTCCATCTTTACTCTTCAGCCTCCGCTTGCGCCGCCTCTTCCAACAAACTGTATAACTCATCCACATCGCTAAATAGCGGTGTGGCGCCTTCTATGGCATAACCCTCAGCGCTCAGTTTACTTAAAATCGCTTGATCAAAGCTGTTGTCGCCATCTTCCAGGGCTTGTTGAGCCTGGATTAATTGTTGCTCGGTCAGTTGGCCTTCGATTAATGACTCAACTAGAGTTTTGGCAGATGCTGTTAACTTTTTTGCATATGCTGCCGTAGTAACGGCTAGTCTCAGCTTACTTCCTATTTCTCTATTCTTCGCTATGTCAATCGGAATCAGAATATTTAACAGGTTTTCTGAAGTCACTTTTGGTACAACGCTGCCAGTAGTCACACCTTTCCAACACGGAAAGTGTTTATCTAGGAACCTACAAATAGACTCAATATCATATTCATCTTTTACCTTTAAAACCCAAACATGGTTGTTTGCCCAAAACTTTCCATCAGCTACATTTGCACAGCCAATAGAGCCATCTTGCGCAATAATCAGATATTTACCGTTGAAATTGAATTCGGTATGAGTATCTATTGGACCTGATGCGCCATAGTAAAAATATGGTCCGGGTACTCTTTCTTCCGATTTAATAGGGTCGCCACATTTGCATTTACTAATGAAATTAGATAGTTTTGATGAATTCCTAAAGGTCATTTGACTATCGGCCGCACGTGCAAACTCAGGAGCTAAAGACACTGCTGATAATACCTGTTGTTTCATTCTTCTAGGTTTCAATGTTAATGAATCAACAAGGTTGAAGTGAAATAAATCTTTAATTTTTCTATCAGCCATTCCTTCAAGTCGTTTCGCCCAAGCGCGCAACTGCTCGGCTTGGCGAACTTTATCCCCGATGTATTTTTGGGCTTTATGCTCAGGTCTAAACAGCGGAATAGACTTAATATGTTCATTAGAAAGATTTAATTGCCCGGTAGAACCGGATACCCCTGCTTCCAATAAGCGTTGACCATGGAAGCTATTTAAAAATGAGCAAATATAGTGACTATCAGCCTTGTCAGGGCGAACAACAAAAAGATGGTCATTCGTATATGCTTCTTCGCTATAGCAATAAATCGATGCCCGACCAATTGTTCCTGAACCTGAACGTGTAATGACAATATCACCATATGCGAGCTTCTGTTTTTGAATTTGATCTTTTGTTGACGAGTCAATCCAATCAATGTCATCAATCGAAACTAACATGTCATTAGTATTTTTAGGTTTAATGCACTTTAAGCCCTTCTCCGCATACTTAGGAGACTTTCCTTGCTGAATTGGTTTTGTGCATACCGCCTGCAGTGAGCAATTTTTCAAGCTAAGAATATGATTTTTTGCTTGCGTAATTTCTGGTCTGTAGGTTTGCGCAGTCAAGAAATCCTGCAAATCAGAAGTGCTAATGCGGTTTATATGAAATGTTTCGCGTAAGGTATCTACAGACATTACACACCCCGCTTATAAGCCGAGACAATCTTATCCAGATCGTTAGCGACACCAGCGTTATAGTCTTCGATATTGTTTTTCACCACGTAGCCCAAGGTTTCAGCCACTGCCATAAATACGTCGGTTTGTGGCTCGGGCAAAAATTGCTCTGGCTGGTTGGGGTTAGCATGGCGTTTTTGTAAATACAAAATCGAGGTTTTGGCCCCCGTGCCGGAGAGTTTAAAGCAGTCGCTCGGCAATGAAATTACTGCTTTTACAATAGCTTTACCGCCAACAAACTCGCCGGTTTTTTCGTCTTTTCTACCCATGATGTACTCACGGACATAACGGTCGCCGGAGTTACATAAAATACCATCGGGCAGCACTATTAACAGACGGCCTCCGGGTTTAAGCAGTTGCAGGCAGCGGTCGATAAAAAGTACTGCTGGGTCAATAGTGGCACCTACCGGTTGCCAGTTGCCCTTGCTATCGGGCTTGCTGCCCAGCGCGAGCCCTGCGGTTGTAGGCTGCAGGCTGTAAAACGGCTTTTTATCAGTCCCGCCCGTTCTGCGCAAATCGGTACGATAGCCCGCCCATTTAGGCTCGCCGTTTTCATCCAGCTCTAAATCACCGATATCCTCCCACTTCATTTTTACGTGGTCATACCAGGCGTTGTAGCTATCAACGACTTTTTTGGTCGGGCGAAAACCACCGAGCACTTGCTCCATATTGGCTTCGTAATTGGCTTTTGAGTTTTGACCATTTTTGCCTTTATCAAATTTAGGCGTACCGAACGGCGGGTTGGTGCAAATAAGGTCAAAACTATTCGGCTTCAGGGCGTTAGTAGTGAGTGAGTTGTCGGTATAGAAAATCTGCGCTTTGGGGGCACCTTGCAATGCCATATTCACGCGGGCCAGCATTACCATGCGTGGTGCAGCATCGGCACCGGTAAATGCACAGTCGCGTAATTTCTGTTTCAATGATTCTTTTTTATCGTCGGCCAGCACCAGCTTAAAATCGATCCATTTATCAATCTGGCTTAACGCCACCGAGCCAAAACCAAAGGAGCCACAGGTGGGGTCGCAAAAACGAAAATCGCCATTGGCTAAGCGCGATCGCATTTCATCATCATCGTCGATGTCGTGCATAGCAATTTCTAGCATGGCCTGTTTTACTGGGTTAGGTGTTAAATAAACGCCAAGGCCACCTTTGGATTCAAAGTTAGCGCGTAGGAATACATCAAACACTCTGCCGAGTAAATCTCCTGACACATCAGCCAACGTGCCGTGTTCTTTAGCGATTTTACCGTCGTTGGTTTTTACCGGACCCAGGTTTTGTATTGCTTCCAGCAAATCCTGGTAGTTTTTCGCAACAGACAGCCGCAGGTGTGTTTCTTTACTAAAGATGGGGTTACGTGAGCCATCATCTGAGATCACAACGTAGTTTTCGTGGCTTTTAAATTCCTCAAAGGCGGCTTTGATTTGGGCAACGGCTTTATCGCCGTGGCTCTCCACATATTGCCAATTAAAGACATCACGAAAACGCAGGGTATTTCCCTCATCATCTTTAAAGGTAAGGTCTTCATCGTGATGCAGGCGGAAAGTTTCTAAAAACAGAAGCTTAGCTACTTCCTCAATAATGTCGTTCTTGTCGTTTACCTTGTCTTTGGTAACGCGATAAACATTTTCATGGAAGGCATCAAATCGCTGCATTAAGCGTGTATAAACACGCATCGACCAGCGAAAGGTTGGATCACGCTCCATGCGATCAAAGCTACGTAATTCTTCCAGACCAGGCAGGGTATCTGCACCGTGGGTACCGTCAGATCCATCGGCACCGAACAAGGCCAAAATACGTTGGTTCAAGCCATCGTCCACAACGGCATATACTGGCCAGTCACCTTCGATATCACTTAACAGCTGATAGGCTAAATCATCAAACTTTGCAGTGTCAGCGGCGTATTCCCAATGGCCTTCTGTCAGCGCAATCAACATGACTGGTGGCGTTAAGTTGCCTTCAACCAGGCCTTGAATGAGACCAGCCTTGGCGAATTCATGCTCGGGTAATTCGACCAATGGCTGAGTAAACTCGGAGTGCTGTTTGACCAGTTTATTGAACAGTGCTTCTAGCTGCTGTTGCGGGTCTTGTTTTTTTGCTTCTTTTGCCATGATGTTTTCTAAAATCCTTTAATACAGCCAATGGTTACTACAAATGCCGGCTAATTTATCAGTACCAGCAAGGGGCCTTTAATCTCTATCTGCGCGTGCTTCTGTGCCAGTTTGCGTATCTGCTGTTCACTGGTCGTAATACCAGCAGGGAGCTTTTTCAGTACTTGTGCAAGGGGCATGCGCCCACCAGCTTGATGCAACAATGATACCAAATGTGCCGCGATATCAGGTATAACCTGGTACGTTGCCGTTGTGGGCCCTTTTAGATGATTACTTTGAGGCAATGAGGCAAGCCATAGCGAAACTTGAGACTGGCTAAAGCCAAGTGTTTGCCAGAGGGTTTGGTTCTCATTAAATACAACGGCGGCGCTTCTGGGAGTTGCTGTTTGCTGAGTTATTAGTTGTTCCAGGCTTTGTCGCTGGTATTCATGGGTCATCTCATGCCTCCACTATAGGATACTGAAGCAGCCATCCGATCCAGTTTGGGGCTCATTGTACAGGACACGTCATTCGGCCACATCATCCTCTCACCGCGTTTTGCCATTATCCGGTATGGCACAACCCATAATTTTAAAGTCTCCGAGAAAGCAAAATGCTGCGCTATAGGTTGGCTAAAGTCATCATGCGCAGGGTAAATCAGATACATTTCGCCATTCCCACCAAGATATTTTTGTCCGTAGGCAAACATTTGATAGAAGTCAGCTTGTGCCAGTCCATAGAGTGATTTTGTCTGCTGGCTGCTATTCACCAGCTTCCATTTTGTATCCATCACCATTTCGGTTTGAACTGGTTTGTGTGATTGAATCAGCAAGTCGGGGCGAAGCTTAAAGCAATCTTTAAGTCCATGCTTTACCAAAGAATAAGTTGCTGCTTGAGGTAAAACTTTGAGGTGAGGTGGTAACTCGTCGGGTAGGGTCTGTGCCACAAAGGATTCAAATACCGCTTCCATAGGGAACAAAAGTGATATCGCTTTGGTGTTTCCCTGCAAAGCACTCGGGCTCATTCCCCTCAGGATCAATTGCGCCCATGCCATTGGCTCGTTGTAATGAGCCATACCACGCTCGAGGCGTAAGTTGTTTATATCACGTTCAATATCCCGGCTAAGTGGAATACCGTCAAACGCAAAACGCAGTTCGTAAAGCCAGCGTTGATTATCTGATGACAGCTGCAGACTAAGAAGCTTATCTAGTGCGGAGTGTAAGAGCCGATTGGCTGCACAATCAGGCATGTAGTCATCATAATCGACACAAAACTTATGGCGATTCACCGCGTTATGTCGCAGCTGTGCAGAAAGCATCAGCTTGCCCTTCATAAAAGCCAGATTACCTTGCTTGCTCACATAGTCGGAGCGTAAACCCTGTTTAAGCAATTGGCTGACGCTATGCAAAAACTGGTTAATAAAAATCTCAAGCAAAGGCATACGCTGAGCCTGAAGAGTGGCTTGCTGGGTTTGAATATGTCGGAACCCAGGCAGATGGCTTAGCATCGTCAGCAATGTTTGACGTGCATTAGCCGCTGTGAGGTTTTTACCAACCTTGGGCAGTATCTCAAGCTGGAAACCGTGAGGTGTTGAAAGCATCCCTGCGTAGTTTTGAACCTGAAGCAATTTGAAGCCTGAGCGAGAGGTGAGTTTGAGGAACTGGCTCCCTTGATTACTTGCCAGGCTAAGCGCTTCTAAATAATTAAAGACCTGTGGAGGCACCGGTTTTGCGCCAACTGAAGCCGCTTTTCCACTCCCCAAGAGGTCATATTCAAAAACGGAGATAACTTCACCCATGATTTACTGCCTGCTCATCAAGGGGAGTCTGTTGGGGCTGATAAATTGGACGATAAGCCTGTGGAATATTCCAGATCTCTTGATCGAAATCTTTGAGCTCATAAGCTGTTGATTGCTGATCATGGCGTCGTAAACCATGGTTGTTACCAAAAAGCGTATCGAGATCGTCGGTTTTCTCAATCACGAATTGCAGGTTGTCGTCTTGCTTTTGATTGTCTGCCAGCACCAACCGGATCTTGTTCCAGTCATCGAAAAAGTATTCCTGTAAAAGCGGAATGATCTTTTTCTGGAATGCGATCTTCAATTGTTTAAACGCAGCTTCTTCATCACCGGCATCGAGTGCATTTTTTACCGGCATAAAGAACGCATGCCCCAGCGTATGTTCACGATCGTAAAGAGCCTCGATGCGGCTATTGAGTTTCTCTAACAACGACTCGAGCTCTATGCCTTTCACCTTAGCTTCACTCAGTAAAGAGAGATCAGGCATCATTTCGACAAAGTCAAAGCGACGGCGCAAAGCCGTGTCCATCAGAGCTAAAGAACGGTCCGCTGTATTCATGGCTCCGATGATATCGACATTGCCGGGTACGCTGAAGTGATCACCGCTATAAGCCAGTTGCAGGCTCATCGCATTGGGCATGCCTGCACGCTTGTCTACTTCAATGAGTGAGATTAGTTCACCAAAGATCTTGGATATGTTACCGCGATTGATCTCATCAATGAAAATGGCGTAGCGATGTCCTGGATCGGCATTCGCACGTTGGCAAAGGCGCATAAAGATACCCGGCTCAATGGGATAAGAGATATTGCCACTCTCGTCAGAGCGAGCGCGTATACCTTCAATAAATTCTTCATAGCCGTAAGATTGGTGGAACGTAACCACCGCAAAACGCTGGATGGCTTCGGCAGATTTAGGGCCACGTTTAAGTTCGGCGTAGAGCTCTACCAAATCCTCCACTTGCTCGAGCTGTGAATCAACTAGAAACCATTCGCTGTTATCTGTTTTGTTAAATACGGCAGGCTCACGCCGATTCTTATAATCAACGGTTAACGACTCGGGAACTGTATAGGATTGCAAAGCTGCCCAGGCAGTATTCGATAGATTGCCATTACGACCGTTTAATAATGCCTTACGTTGAAACCACATATGTTCAATAATTTGGCGAACTTTCGCTCGTTTCCCAAGATCGAGCAGCACCAGCGTTATAACCTGCATCCAGTTCAACGATTCAAGGCGAGAATCCAGCCAGGCATCACGATCAGCGGGAACAGCATGAGAAGTGTACTCTTTCATTTTTTGCTGCAACCTGAAGGTCTTGCCAGTGCCAGGGGGGCCAAAGAAGATCACGTTAGTTGGTGAATGTAGGATGATCTTGTTCTCGATGGGCTCACTGCGGGTTATGGATGTAGTGCTAGCTACTTTCTCCTGCTTTTGTTCATTATCGCGTTCACGGAGCAATTCATAGAGATGCCAGATGGCCATATTCACATAATAAGGATCTGTATCAGGAGATTGGGCGTGTATGGCTTGTTTCAATTCATAGTTTTTCTGTAACCAATTTCCGGTCAGTACCAAACCGAGATGGAAGTGCTGATTTAAGAATTCTGCTGCTTTATTAAAAGCATTCTCATCCACAGTACTGGTGTAGTTTTCTGGCGAGAACGCGGCAAAGACGCGATTTCTCAAACTCCAATACATACGCTTGAGAAGTCCGTTTTCTTTAGCTTGTTGAAGTGCATTGCCAACATATTGGTAAGTTTCTTCATCCGGCTGTTGCCGAATTCGTTCAGTTAGTTCTCTAAGCAGTGGCAGGCTTTGCTGATATTCTGCTAAGGATGGAACGCCCTGGCGAATACTTGCAATGCCGTTGTCACGCTCATACCAAAGCTGTTTGACCAGACCATCTGTTGCAGGCTCAGCAAAAGTTGAGGTTTGCTGTAGCAAAGTCGTAAATGCACGGTATCGCTGATACCATCTGGAAGCTGTGTAATTTTTATCTTTCGCCAGGGCATCAATCAATTCACTAATCGTTAGCCTACCTGCTTCGACACTATCTACAAGAGTCATCGTGACTTTTCCTCTGTTGTGACATTACTTATTTTTTAATTAATATGAGGTATTCTAACTATATTGAGTTAATCGTTGTGACAAGTGCCTGTTATATATACAACTATCTGTTAACTCAGCTCTAATTTAAATACAATGTAAGGTTGTAGGGTGAATGCTGTTATCAACCTCACCCCCTAAAAACCTCTTTCCGATGCCACTCTACAAACACCTCATAAGGGTAATTTTTACGCACCTGCGGCAACGCAATAGTTTTCCCGTCAAAATCCCAGAATAATCTCTCAACGATCCCTCCGCCGTTTACCGCATCTGATACCAGTACCCGCATATTTTCATCCAGGCCAATCGATCCTTTATCAAAGGCTTTATGGTGAATTGCGCAAAGCGCCAGGCCATTAGGAATTTCACAAGGACCTCCTTGCTGTTTCCATTTTATATGCGCCGCTTCCAACGCTACGGTGGTGTCGTCGTGGCGCATATTAAAGCCACATATCGCGCACTGGTAGTTATAAGCGCGTAATACATTTTTGCGAAATAAAGGGTCGCGCTGTTTACGGATTTGCTGGAGATCAAAACCCAGCTCGTCAGCAATTTCTTCCTGAATACTCTCGGTGAAGTGCGCTTCGAGTATCTGTTGCGCCAGAGTATTGATGAGTTTTTTATTGCCGGTTACCAGGGCGTAGTGCTGTTCATCGAAACCGCCTGCAACGTGGTATTCGTTCAGTTCCTTCACTGGCGGTTGTCGGCTGCTCCCTGCTGTTGAGCAAAGCTCGGCATTGTGTAATTGCCAGAATCCGTCGCCTTGTAATCGCCAGAACGGCATATCAGGTCGGTAATGTGAACGCTGTGGCCCAAAACGTTCCAGTAAACTGTGCAGAGGTTCGTAGATTTCCGATCCATAATCGAAAAGGCGTGGATGTCCATTCAGGTATCCCGCTAATACGTATAGCAATAACAATGGCTTATGCGGCGCGCGCTGTTCACCTTTGTGCCAGATTTTTATGTTGGCAATTGCCTGCTGTAGCGATTTACTGGAAGCCATTGATATCCCTGGCAGTGAAATAATTGCGATCATGCTCGCAAATTTTCGGCTGTTCAAGCCTGCAAGTGAAGATATATTACTTTGATCTCATTTGTTTTTTTGCTGCCTGTGTACCCTAATTGCCATGCGATGTTGCACCGACGCAAACCACCTTTTACGCCGGAGGAGTTAAAAGCGTTGATGGATGCGAATAAATCAAATTAATGAACGCTCACTTTTCGCGCCAAAACTGCAAAATTGCTTCTACAAACCTGTCAGAAATAACCCCCCGACGGGCTGCCGTGCTGAAATGACTGCTTCGCAGTGCCGTCGTCCAGTTCTCCGGTGACCGGTACGCTGAACCGTAATATCCCGTGCTTAAATCGTCCGGGTCTTCATCAGGCGCGTTCGTCAGTCCTCTTTCACCTTGTTGCTGGAAGTCGACGAAAATAATATTGGCTAAAACATTATTTTGATAATTGCCATAAATAGCTTCATACGAATGCGGGAAATTTTCTTTCCAGTACCAGGTGGTATCGCCGCAAAACCACGGCGCGTCAGTAATATTATTAAGCTGAGAATGGTATTGTTTTAGATCCCTACGAAAGGCTTCAACCATATGATTAAAGTGTTGAGGGTGTGACGCGTAGTCACTGGTCATTAAGTCAAATTCGCCTTGCATCCAGCATACGCCGAGGAATTTGTTCTGCGGATTTTTTGCCAGTGCGGCTCGCGTTCTGCTGACTAAATCCTGGTATAGCGGAGTATCCGATCCCCAACGACAAGCATCATGGCTGGCTCCGTGCCGTTCTGAATATGTCCCTTCGCTGCCCGCGATAAAAGCCGAGCCGCCACGACAACATGGAACGATGAGAACCCCTGCATTATCAGGAATAGAGGGCAGTAATTTCCGTGCAATATGCAGTGCCTGGCCAACGGTGCCGTACTGTGTTTGATGATTCGTTGCCAGAGGATGGTGATAACCCTGCATATCCTGAACATCGTGTGGGCAGTGAGTCAGTGGAATAATGTCGTTAAAGTGACATGACGGGCCTCCGGGATGCGTATGCGCAAATCTCGCTAATTGTTTAATTCTGGGATGAGGCGCATCTTCCCTGTCCGGTAATGGCAGTCCTTCGCCATACGCCATGGCATTAGACTGACCAGCAACGGTAAGAACATAGTAATAATCGGGCGATATTATTGCGTTCATATAAATTTCGCGTAATTGAAATGACAAATTGATAGCAGGGCCCCTTTACCGGGGCCCTGAAGCGTTAATTTTGTACTGTGACTTTATTATCCTTCACAGAGATCAAAACTGAATCCGTCACCGCTTTGCCGCCTGCAGTTTCACCGCCAATAATCAATAGACTATTATTCCAGGGCAATGATACTCCGTAGGCCCGACCTTGCGATAATTCACCCGATTTATCCCATTTCCCGTTATGCCAAAGATGAATATCAGTGCTATATGATTTTTTTAGGCCTTCATGCGCATAGTTCTTACCGTTCTGGTAATTTTCTCGTGAACCTTTGAATCCGGCCCCTCCGGCAAATATAAGAGAATCATTGCTTATCCCCGCAAAACCGCCAGCGACGCCATCTGGTGATGAGACGGGAGCAAGCTTATTCCATTTTAAATTATTACCGGTGAAATCAAGTTCAAATACGGCATCCGTTCGCAATCCTGGTTTGGCTTCGCCATTAATAAGCCAGGTTTTATCACCTTTATTCACAAGCGCCGCACCAGCCGTTCCGTACCAGGGAGATTCGCCAGCGTAACTCCATTGCTGTGTTGAGGGATCAAAAGACAACAGAAACTTATTGAAGAAATAATCTTCTGCTTTTTTGTCAAAATAATGGGCATTGATCTTGTCTATAGTTGCTGAATCTTTTCCAGCCTCGTTGAGATCTTCAAAATAGCCATTGAAGATATTCTGGTTAACACCGCCAGTAACATAAGCCTTGCCGTTGTGTACAAAAGTCACATGACCCGCCATGCCCATCGGTGCATGCGACATCAATTTAACCCAACTATTGGTTTTGGGGTTGTATTTGTGTACGTCATTAAATACCTGAGTCAAGCCCTTGCTATTTTTGCCAATGCCGCCAAACACATACAGATTGCCATCAATAAATGCCGAGGTTGCTTGATCTCTTGGTCCACCAGGGAATGCAGCTAACGCTGTCCATTTTTTATCTTTGGCCTGTGTATCCAGCTTGTACCATGCCGTACCTGCGCTACCTAAACCAATGTAGACAGTGTCGTTATCAATTGCTCCGGTACCACTTTTAAATGGCACAGGAGTTTCAGGTAATACAGACGCGTTTGCGGCAAATGAAGCCATCATGATAGCAAGCGCCGTTATTGTTTTATTCATTGTGACTGTCTCCTGTCTACTACAGTTTAAATGACACACCAATGCGATAACTGTTTTCCGATAAATTATCTCTGCCGTTGTAAACACCCTGACGGTCCAGGTAGTCATATTCTATGTATGGCGTAATATCGGGCGTCATATGGTATTGTAGAACAAATGCATTTTCCGTCGCCCATTTCTTATGGTTTGCATAGCGATAATCGTTCTGTTTGCTGTATAGCGTCGTTTGCCATGCGAAGGTGAAATCACTATTAATATGGTAAGTGACATATCCATCCCAACGATGAACGTTATCACGAGACATATCACCGGATAAGTCTTGTTGTCGGTAAGCTTTCCAGTCGTAACGATAGCGAATGCCAAAATTAAGATCTTTTGTCGCGTCCCAGGACAGTTTTACGTAGGGTCCGTAGCGTGTGCCGTTGCTGCTAAAATGCGTTAACATTCCCGGGCGCACCGTCCATTGATCATCAAGTTTAATTGCGTAATTAACTTCAACCTGAACATCATTGAGTGCGGCATTTTCCTTTTTATTATCATGAATGGTATTCCAGGTATTACTTTCCATGCTTGCCCACCATCCATTTTGCCATCCCTCACTGACTTTGAGTCGAGTCTCATAGGCGTGGCTTCCACTACGATATCCACCACGTACGTCCAGTGTCGCAGCTTGAGAAATTAATGGTGACGAAAAGCACAGTAATAATACGCCAGAAAGTATTTTAGCCTTTTTCATAAATTTCACTCATTTGTAGGATACAGAAAGCAATACAAAGCCCGCATAAACAATTAGCATTTATGTTGTGTAATATTTTTTTGCCAGGCTTATAGTGTCTTTGGCAACCGGTAGCTGTATTTTATATTTTTTGTATAAGGTCTCCTGTGAAAAATCTCTTTTCACATTATTTAAATAAACAGAGATCCAGATTAAATAC
>NZ_CAOLGM010000033.1:0-38576 GCF_948475835.1 uncultured Escherichia sp.
GCAGGCATTTGTCTATAGCGGTTTTCGTTATCAGATAATCGATGTCAAAAAAATGCCACTCGGCAGCGTCACCAAGATCTGCTTCTGTGGCGATCACGACGATCTTACACGCTTGCAGATCCAGCTATACGAAGCATTAGGCGAGCGTGCACATTTGTGTTTTTCCGCCACGGATTGCCTCGAAGTGCTGCCGGTGGGCTGCAATAAAGGCGCTGCATTGACGGTGCTGACCCAACATTTAGGTTTATCGTTGCGCGATTGCATGGCCTTTGGTGATGCGATGAACGATCGCGAAATGTTAGGCAGCGTCGGTAGCGGATTTATTATGGGCAATGCGATGCCGCAACTGCGCGCGGAGCTCCCGCATTTACCGGTGATTGGACATTGCCGAAATCAGGCTGTCTCTCACTATTTGACGCACTGGCTGGACTATCCACATCTACCTTATTCCCCCGAATAACGAGATCCCTTCCAGCACCGGGCAATTGCCCGGTTTTTTTTGCGTTGAGTTTGTCATTTTGTGCCATGGTGTTTAAACCGCACAGAATAAATTGTCGCGATTTCACCTTTAAAATAGAATTAAAAGAGAAAAAAATTCTCTGTGGAAGGGCTATGTTAGATAAAATTGACCGTAAGCTGCTGGCCTTACTACAGCAGGATTGCACCCTCTCTTTGCAGGCACTGGCTGAAGCCGTTAATCTGACAACCACCCCCTGCTGGAAGCGCCTGAAACGGCTGGAGGACGACGGTATCCTTATCGGCAAAGTCGCCCTGCTGGATCCGGAAAAAATAGGCCTCGGCCTGACCGCCTTTGTGCTGATAAAAACGCAACATCACAGCAGCGAATGGTATTGCCGCTTTGTCACGGTGGTTACCGAAATGCCAGAAGTGCTGGGGTTCTGGCGCATGGCTGGTGAATACGATTATCTGATGCGCGTCCAGGTTGCCGACATGAAACGCTACGACGAGTTTTATAAGCGTCTGGTAAACAGCGTGCCGGGGCTGTCGGACGTCACTTCCAGCTTCGCGATGGAACAGATTAAATACACCACTTCTTTACCCATCGAATAAATATCCAGAATCAGGTCAGGACACAACGCGTGCGATTATTTGCTCAATTAAGCTGGTATTTCCGTCGGGAATGGCGTCGCTATCTCGGGGCTGTCGCCTTGCTTGTCATTATCGCGATGCTGCAACTGGTTCCGCCAAAAGTGGTTGGTATTGTTGTCGATGGCGTGACAGAACAACACTTTACTACCGGGCAGATCCTGATGTGGATCGCCACCATGGTGCTGATTGCCGTTGTGGTTTATCTCCTGCGTTACGTCTGGCGCGTATTGCTGTTTGGTGCGTCTTATCAACTGGCTGTTGAACTGCGTGAAGATTATTACCGTCAGCTAAGCCGGCAGCATCCTGAGTTTTACCTGCGTCATCGCACGGGTGACCTCATGGCTCGTGCGACTAATGACGTCGATCGCGTCGTGTTTGCCGCCGGAGAAGGGGTGCTGACGCTGGTGGATTCACTGGTAATGGGCTGCGCTGTGTTGATTATGATGTCTACGCAAATTAGCTGGCAGTTGACCTTATTTGCCCTGTTACCGATGCCAGTGATGGCGATCATGATTAAGCGCAACGGCGATGCCTTGCATGAACGCTTTAAGCTGGCACAGGCGGCGTTTTCTAGTCTTAATGACCGCACCCAGGAAAGCCTCACCAGTATTCGCATGATCAAAGCCTTTGGTCTGGAAGATCGCCAGTCGGCGTTATTTGCCGCGGATGCCGAAGATACCGGCAAAAAAAACATGCGGGTGGCGCGTATTGATGCTCGTTTCGACCCGACCATCTATATCGCGATTGGTATGGCGAACTTGCTGGCGATTGGCGGCGGTAGTTGGATGGTGGTGCAGGGCAGTTTAACGCTGGGCCAGCTCACCAGTTTTATGATGTATTTAGGTCTGATGATTTGGCCAATGCTGGCGCTGGCATGGATGTTTAACATTGTGGAACGTGGTAGTGCTGCGTACAGCCGTATTCGCGCGATGCTGGCGGAAGCGCCGGTGGTGAACGATGGTAGCGAACCCGTGCCGGAAGGGCGTGGCGAACTGGATGTAAATATTCACCAGTTCACGTATCCGCAGACTGACCATCCTGCGCTGGAAAACGTCAATTTCGCCCTGAAACCCGGTCAGATGCTGGGTATTTGCGGGCCGACTGGTTCCGGCAAAAGTACCCTGTTGTCGCTCATTCAGCGTCATTTCGACGTCAGCGAGGGGGATATTCGCTTTCATGATATTCCTCTGACGAAGTTACAACTCGATAGCTGGCGTAGCCGCCTGGCGGTAGTTAGCCAGACACCGTTCCTTTTTTCCGACACCGTAGCGAACAACATCGCGTTGGGTTGCCCGAATGCCACCCAGCAAGAGATTGAGCATGTCGCGCGGTTAGCCAGCGTACATGACGATATTTTGCGTTTACCGCAAGGTTACGATACAGAGGTGGGCGAGCGCGGCGTGATGCTTTCCGGCGGGCAAAAACAGCGTATCTCTATTGCTCGTGCGTTATTAGTCAACGCGGAAATCCTCATCCTTGATGATGCGCTTTCGGCGGTGGACGGACGCACAGAGCACCAGATCCTGCATAACCTGCGTCAGTGGGGACAGGGTAGAACGGTAATCATCAGTGCCCATCGCCTTTCGGCACTGACGGAAGCCAGTGAAATTATTGTGATGCAGCACGGACATATCGCCCAGCGTGGCAATCATGATGAGCTGGCGCAACAAAGCGGCTGGTATCGCGATATGTATCGCTATCAACAACTGGAGGCGGCGCTCGACGACGCTCCGGAAATTCGCGAGGAGGCCGTCGATGCGTAGTTTTAGCCAACTGTGGCCGACTCTCAAGCGTCTGTTAGCGTACGGTTCGCCGTGGCGTAAACCGCTGGGGATTGCGGTCCTGATGATGTGGGTTGCGGCAGCGGCAGAAGTCAGTGGGCCGCTGCTTATCAGCTATTTTATCGACAATATGGTAGCGAAAAATAACCTGCCGTTGAAAATGGTTGCAGGGCTGGCTGCGGCGTATGTTGGGCTACAACTGTTTGCCGCCGGGCTACATTACGCGCAGTCGCTGCTGTTTAATCGGGCGGCAGTAGGCGTAGTGCAACAGTTGCGTACCGACGTGATGGATGCCGCGTTACGCCAGCCATTAAGCGAGTTTGATACCCAACCCGTCGGGCAGGTGATTTCCCGCGTCACTAATGACACTGAAGTGATCCGCGATCTCTACGTTACCGTAGTGGCAACTGTCCTGCGTAGCGCCGCACTGGTGGGCGCGATGCTGGTGGCGATGTTCAGCCTCGACTGGCGAATGGCGCTGGTGGCGATAATGATTTTCCCGGTGGTGCTGGTGGTAATGGTGATATACCAGCGTTACAGCACGCCGATTGTCCGTCGTGTGCGCGCCTATCTAGCGGATATCAACGACGGCTTTAACGAAATCATCAATGGCATGAGCGTTATCCAGCAGTTCCGTCAGCAGGCGCGATTTGGCGAACGTATGGGGGAGGCCAGTCGTTCACACTATATGGCCAGGATGCAAACCCTGCGCCTCGACGGTTTTCTGCTGCGTCCGCTGCTGAGTCTGTTTTCATCGCTCATTCTTTGTGGCTTGTTGATGCTGTTTGGCTTCTCCGCTAGCGGCACCATTGAAGTGGGCGTGCTGTATGCGTTTATCAGCTATCTTGGGCGACTTAACGAACCATTAATCGAACTGACCACGCAACAGGCGATGCTGCAACAGGCTGTTGTTGCTGGTGAGCGCGTGTTTGAACTGATGGACGGACCGCGCCAGCAATATGGCAATGATGAGCGCCCGTTACAGAGTGGCACCATCGAAGTCGATAACGTGTCATTTGCTTATCGCGATGACAATCTGGTGCTAAAGAACATTAATCTCTCTGTGCCTTCGCGTAACTTTGTGGCACTGGTCGGGCATACCGGCAGTGGCAAAAGCACCCTCGCCAGTTTATTGATGGGCTATTACCCGCTAACGGAAGGTGAGATTCGCCTTGATGGTCGTCCATTAAGTTCGCTAAGTCACAGCGCGCTGCGCCAGGGCGTGGCAATGGTGCAGCAAGATCCGGTGGTGCTGGCGGATACCTTCCTCGCCAACGTGACGCTGGGGCGTGATATCTCCGAAGAACGCGTCTGGCAGGCGCTGGAAACCGTGCAACTGGCGGAGCTGGCGCGCAGCATGAGTGATGGTATTTATACGCCGCTGGGCGAGCAGGGGAATAATCTCTCAGTTGGGCAAAAGCAACTGCTGGCACTGGCACGCGTGTTGGTGGAGACGCCGCAAATCCTGATCCTTGATGAGGCAACCGCCAGCATTGACTCCGGTACTGAACAGGCGATTCAACATGCTCTGGCGGCTGTGCGTGAACATACCACGCTGGTGGTGATTGCTCACCGCTTATCGACCATTGTTGATGCCGACACCATTCTGGTGCTTCATCGTGGGCAAGCCGTGGAGCAGGGCACTCACCAGCAACTGTTGGCGGCCCAGGGACGCTACTGGCAGATGTATCAACTGCAACTTGCGGGCGAAGAGCTGGCAGCCAGCGTGCGTGAAGAAGAATCATTGAGCGCCTGAATAGCGCAATATTTCATCGTTGGTGCAAAAATGTAACGCACTGTGCACTGTCATAGTGCGTTTTCATTTTCAATCTTCTTAACTTCCTGCTCTCTTTCTCGTTTTTCATTTCTGGCACACCGCTTGCAATACCTTCTTCGTGTAGCAGAACCATTACCGAATTCTGACCGGAGGGGATCTATGAAGCTGGTGACCGTGATAATCAAACCATTCAAGCTGGAAGACGTTCGTGAAGCGTTATCTTCCATTGGTATTCAGGGCCTGACCGTCACCGAAGTGAAAGGTTTCGGGCGTCAGAAAGGGCATGCCGAGCTGTACCGGGGGGCGGAATACAGCGTCAACTTCCTGCCAAAAGTAAAAATTGATGTGGCAATTGCTGATGACCAACTCGATGAAGTGATCGATATCGTCAGTAAGGCGGCTTACACCGGAAAAATTGGCGACGGCAAAATCTTCGTCGCTGAATTGCAACGCGTCATTCGTATTCGTACCGGCGAAGCCGACGAAGCGGCGCTGTAATCTCTGGCACACAGCAACAGGAACGAAAAATGAAGATAGCGACGATAAAAACTGGGCTTGCTTCACTGGCGATGCTGCCGGGACTGGTAATGGCTGCACCTGCGGTGGCCGATAAAGCCGACAATGCGTTTATGATGATTTGTACTGCTCTGGTGTTGTTTATGACTATTCCGGGGATTGCCCTGTTTTACGGTGGGTTGATTCGCGGCAAAAACGTTCTGTCGATGCTGACGCAGGTGACGGTGACATTCGCACTGGTCTGTATTCTCTGGGTGGTTTACGGTTACTCGCTGGCGTTTGGTGAGGGCAACAACTTCTTCGGCAACATTAACTGGCTGATGCTGAAAAACATCGAACTGACGGCGGTGATGGGCAGCATTTATCAGTATATCCACGTAGCGTTTCAGGGATCGTTTGCCTGCATTACCGTAGGCTTGATAGTTGGGGCGCTGGCGGAACGAATCCGCTTCTCAGCTGTGTTGATTTTCGTGGTGGTATGGCTGACGCTCTCTTACATTCCAATTGCGCATATGGTCTGGGGCGGTGGTTTGCTGGCTTCTCACGGTGCGCTGGATTTCGCGGGTGGCACGGTGGTGCACATTAACGCCGCAATCGCCGGTCTGGTGGGCGCGTATCTGATAGGAAAACGCGTGGGCTTCGGTAAAGAGGCGTTTAAACCACACAACCTGCCGATGGTCTTCACCGGGACTATATCGGTTGGTTTGGCTTTAACGCCGGGTCAGCGGGCACGGCGAATGAAATCGCGGCACTGGCATTTGTGAATACTGTGGTCGCAACGGCGGCGGCAATTCTTGGCTGGATCTTCGGTGAATGGGCGCTGCGTGGTAAGCCTTCTCTGCTGGGAGCGTGTTCTGGCGCGATTGCCGGTCTGGTCGGCGTGACGCCAGCGTGTGGCTACATTGGGGTTGGCGGCGCGTTGATTATCGGCGTGGTAGCTGGTCTGGCGGGCTTGTGGGGCGTTACTATGCTCAAACGCTTGCTGCGGGTGGATGCTCCCTGCGATGTCTTCGGTGTGCACGGCGTTTGTGGCATTGTCGGCTGTATCATGACTGGGATTTTTGCCGCCAGTTCGCTGGGTGGCGTGGGCTTCGCTGAAGGTGTGACGATGGGCCATCAGTTGCTGGTACAGCTGGAAAGCATCGCCATTACGATCGTCTGGTCCGGTGTGGTGGCATTTATTGGCTACAAACTGGCGGATCTGACGGTTGGTCTGCGTGTACCGGAAGAGCAGGAGCGAGAAGGGCTGGATGTCAACAGTCACGGCGAGAATGCCTATAACGCGTAACAAGCACTGCAAAAAATAGCCGGACGGTTTTACCTCCGGCTATTTTTTTAATTGTGATTACGCATCACCCCTTCCTGAACGGTCGAGGCAACCAGCACGCCGTCCTGGGTATAAAACTCACCGCGCACAAAGCCGCGTGCGCTGGACGCCGAGGTGCTCTCCACGCTATACAGCAGCCATTCATTCAAATTAAACGGGCGATGGAACCACATGGAATGGTCAATGGTGGCAATCTGAATCCCCGGTTCGAGAAAACCGATGCCGTGCGGCTGTAGAGCTACCGGCAGGAAGTTAAGATCAGAAGCGTAACCGAGCAGATACTGATGAACGCGCAGGTCATCCGGCACGCTACCATTTGCGCGGATCCACACCTGACGATGTGGTTCTGCGACGTGACCTTTCAGTGGGTTATGAAACTCCACCGGACGGACTTCCAGCGGACGATCGCAGATGAATTTATCTTTAAGCACTGGCGGCAGCAGGTGCGCCAGCGATTGGGCGATTTGCGTTTCCGAAGGCAGGCCATCAGGCGCTGGCGCGGACGGCATTGTTTTTTGATGTTCGAAACCCGCTTCTGGTGCCTGGAAAGAGGCCGTCATATAAAAAATCGGTTTGCCGTTTTGAATAGCAGCAACCCGGCGGGCGCTGAAGCTGTTACCGTCACGCAGCGTTTCGACATCATAAATAATCGGCTTCTTACTATCGCCAGGGCGAAGAAAGTAGCTGTGAAACGAATGTACCAGCCGCTCTTCAGGGACGGTCTCTTTTGCAGCATACAAGGCCTGACCCACGACCTGGCCGCCAAACACCTGGCGTAAACCTAAATCTTCACTCTGGCCGCGAAAGAGTCCTTCCTCAATTTTTTCCAGATTTAACAATGTCAGTAAATTTTTTAGCGCCTGACTCATATAACTCTCCAGTAACAAAGCTGCCGCAGCAAGCCAAAGTGAGTTGAGTATAACGCAAATTTGCTACTGGTCCGATGGGTGCAATGGTCTGAATTACGGGCTAATTACAGGCAGAAATGCGTGATGTGTGCCACACTTGTTGACGTTACTATTTTGTTAACCACTCTTCCGGCGAGGAAAGTTAGCCCGCTGGTGCATTGATAATAAGGAGAAATGAATGAAACTCGTGCACATGGCCAGTGGTTTAGCGGTTGCGATTGCGTTGGCGGCTTGCGCAGATAAAAGCGCGGATATTCAGACGCCAGCCCCGGCTGCAAATACGTCTATTTCAGCAACACAACAACCTGCTATCCAGCAACCGAATGTCTCCGGTACCGTCTGGATCCGGCAGAAAGTCGCACTGCCGCCTGATGCTGTGCTGACCGTGACACTTTCTGACGCGTCGTTAGCCGATGCACCGTCAAAAGTGCTGGCGCAGAAAGCGGTGCGTACTGAAGGTAAACAGTCACCATTCAGCTTTGTTCTGCCATTTAACCCGGCAGATGTTCAGCCGAACGCGCGTATTCTGTTGAGTGCGGCGATTACCGTGAATGACAAACTGGTATTTATTACCGATACCGTTCAGCCGGTGATCAACAAGGGCGGAACTAAAGCCGACCTGACATTGGTGCCGGTGCAGCAAACCGCCGTGCCGGTTCAGGCCAGCGGTGGTGCAACGACTACCGTACCTTCGACTTCACCAACTCAGGTGAATCCGTCTTCGGCAGTTCCAGCTCCTACGCAATATTAAGCGACGTTAACCCTCTCCGCCCGGAGAGGGTTAGTAGTTCCAGCGATAACGCTGCAAGTCGATTTGCCCGCTTCCCGATACCATCACACCTTCTGCCAGTAATGCCTGTCGCTGACGCTGTAAATCCGGTCCGGTTAGCGAAATTGTGCCGTGGCGATTAACCACCCGGTGCCAGGGTAAGGTGCTGCCTTCAGGGAGACGCTTTAACACACCGCCCACCTGGCGCGCGGCGCGGGGCGATCCCGCCAGTTTCGCCACATCACCGTAAGTGGTGACATAGCCTTCGGGAATAGCGGCGACGATTTGCCAGACGCGTTGGGGAAATGAATCTTCTTTTTCCATCTTTTCTTCCTGAGGTAATTTTTCAGCATAATCTGGAAAAACGCCCGAGTGAAGTCGCATTGCGCAAGAAACCAGCATCTGGCACGCGATGGGTTGCAATTAGCCGGGGCAGCAGTGATAATGCGCCTGCGCGTTGGTTCTCAACGCTCTCAATGGGGGCTCTGTTGGTTCTCCCGCAACGCTACTCTGTTTACCAGGTCAGGTCCGGAAGGAAGCAGCCAAGGCAGATGACGCGTGTGCCGGGATGTAGCTGGCAGGGCCCCCACCCATTTCTGCCTCCCACCGTTTCGTCAAAAAACCCCAACATGGCTAAACTTTAACCACAACTGACGTCGCAAGAATTGTCTGGCTGCGCAGTACGCTTCGGAGGTATGTCTGATGAAGTATGTTGATGGTTTTGTGGTTGCCGTTCCTGCCGATAAAAAGGATGCCTATCGGGAAATGGCCGCTAAGGCTGCGCCATTGTTTAAAGAGTTTGGCGCGCTTCGTATTGTCGAATGCTGGGCCAGCGATGTACCGGATGGCAAAGTGACCGATTTTCGTATGGCGGTGAAAGCGGAAGAGAATGAAGAGGTTGTCTTTAGCTGGATTGAATACCCTTCAAAAGAGGTCCGCGACGCTGCTACTCAAAAGATGATGTCGGACCCACGGATGAAAGAGTTCGGCGAGTCCATGCCGTTTGACGGCAAGCGAATGATCTATGGCGGATTCGAGTCAATCATCGACGAATAGGTAGCGTGACGGGCTGTGCGGCGTGCCGTCAGCCCAAAAATTCACAAATGTTGCTCGGCCCAGCGTAAGAAATCTTCTTTCGGTAATGCCTTGCTGTAGAGCCAGCCCTGACCGTAGTGCACGCCATGCTGGCGTAGCCACTCTTCTTGTTTACTGGTTTCGATTCCCTCCGCTACCATTTTCAGTTTCAGTGTTTTTGCCATTTCGATGATATGCGGCGTGACATTTTTATATTCCAGCGCATCAACGAAAGATTTATCGATCTTCAGAATGTCGACATCCAGATCCTGTAAATAACTTAAACTTGAATATCCCGTACCAAAATCATCAAGATAAATTTCATGGCCCGCCTCCCGGTAGCGAGAAATTATCGGGGCGCTGGTTTTCGGATCGGCAAACTCGCGTTCAGTGAGTTCAAGCGCGATCTGTCTGGGATTAACCTGATAGTGATTGATCATTTCACGCAGCAATTGCGGGATTTTTTCCGAGGTGAGCACGGTGGATTCAAGATTGATCGAAATATGCTGCTGTGGATGCTGACGCAGCCAGTCGCCCATATCTTCAAAGACGCTTCTTATAATCAGTAGCGTCAATGGCTCAGAAAGGCCCGTTTGCTGTGCCAGCGGAATAAAACTATCTGGTGACAACCAACTACCGTCTGTCTGCGGCCAGCGCGCCAGTGCCTCAGCACCGACAATTTTGCCATTGGCTAAGGAGACAATCGGCTGATAGTGCACGCAAATATCACGATTTTCGATAGCATCCTGCAGCCGATGATGCGGTGACTGGATACGGCGCAAAATACGCAGCACAAACATCGCTGCCAGCAGGCCAATCACCAACCCGAGCGGTAACCAAATAAAGACTTGCCGATGCCAGCCTTTCTGCAACATTTTCGTTGAAGCCCAGGTGATGATCGAAATATTCATCTCCGGGAAGGGCAGGATATCGTAAATGATTCCATTATTTTCGATATGCTCACCGGGTGTTTTTTGTAGCCTGGTAATAATTCCCTGAGCAATTTCATCGCTGCTGGTTATGACAACGTTATGGGCATTGCCAATAATGGCGGCATCAATTTGCCATGAGCTATAGGGAATGACATCAATAAAGGAAGCGGGGTCGATCATGACGACATAATGTGCCGTTCCCATGGCGACCATGTAACGGATAATGCCTAAATCGTTATGCGATGTTAACCAGACACGATAACCATCTTTCGAAATTTTACCTGGCTCGGGGAAGGTATCGGGCGGACTTTCATGCTCCAGAGACGAACACTGGGGAACGTTGTTATCGATATAAACCACTTCCTGAATATAGCGATAACTGTAAGATACCCGACGCATTTCCATGAGATGGGCTTCGCTACAGGCAGCGCCTTGCCATCTTTCCAGCTCTTGCAGCGCATCTTTCCCTTGTGTCGCCACCTTATTGGCCCGAATAGCGACGCGGGAGGAATAGGTATCCAGCTCTTCAATAAACGATGTTTCTACCTGCTGATGGGCCAGCCAGATGCTTAAGCCGACAGGCAGCAATACTGAAAGAATCAGTACTCCCGAAATAAGGCCGACCAGATGTCGTGTTCTCACCAGCATATCCTTATTAACACAGTGTAGGGAAAGTATATCTGATTGTGGAAAAAGGCTGGCAGGAGATAAGGAGGTAGAGCTGGTATTTCATGAAGTGATGGGTGGAAACGATCATTGTCATTTGACCAGGCGCAGAGCTTTACGCCTGGTATGTAACCCTAACTTAAGATGTTGATTCGGCGCGAGCGAGGGTAAAAATATCGTAAAAAGACAGTTCACCTTTACGGACGATCATTTTTTGCAGTTGTTCCTTATGAACATCCGCGACACGCGGAGAGTTCAAGATGGCTTCAACCAGCGCGGCAGGTACAAAGCGCGTGTTGTACCATTCGCCGTTATAGCAAACGCGGAAATCCAGCACGTCGATATCTTCATAGCGGTAGCGTGGGTAGACATCGAAAAAGAAGAAACCATTAAGCAGGATAAATAATACAACCAGTAGCCAGACAGAGCCTGACAGCGTTTCGGACTGCAACATCACCGCCAGGGTGGCAAAAAAAGCAACGTACATACCGATAAACAGCCCCGGATGTTTACGGATAAAACTGATACTAAAGCGGGGTTTGTTGTCGCGTTTTTCGCGGGTATTCAGAGACTCAATCGTTTCGGTCAGCAGGCGTTGTATTTCGGTCATCGTTTGCCTTCGTGGTATCTGCAACTTTCCAGGGAACACCCTATTTTAACGTGGGAATAGTAGAGGGGAAGTAACAGATTTACCACAATTTTGCATAACAGTTGCGAAAAACCGATTACAATTTTTTAATTATTCTGGCTGGATTACCGCCCACGACAACGTTGTCCGGGACATCTTTTGTGACAACTGCACCTGAGGCTACCACGACGTTATCACCAATGGTCACACCAGGGTTAATGACCGCGCGTCCGCCAATCCAGACGTTATTACCGATGGTGACGGGTTTCCCCAGTTCAGCACCGCTATTACGTGCTACAGGGTCGATGGGATGTGTTGCCGTGTAGATATGAACGCCTGGTGCCAACATACAGTTATCACCGATGCGAATAGGGCAGACATCAAGCATCACGCAATCGAAGTTGGCGAAAAAATTATTACCGAGAAAAATGTTATAGCCATAGTCACAGCGAAACGTTGGCTCAATATAAGCCTCTGTCACCTGACCGAATAGATCAGCGAGAATTTGCTGGCGTAATGTGTGCTCTTCCGCCAGGGAATGATTGTATCGGTGAATAAGCTGACGAGCGCGCAGGCGATCGCGAGATAACGTCTCATCTGCCGAGCGATACAACTCACCAGCAATCATCTTTTCTTTTTCTGTGCTCATTACTGACCTCCGGTTGCTGAAAATGCGGCAACACAGTAAGACGAAAAGTCAGTGAAGAGAACGTTCCCATTACATCTGTGTGATAAAGATCACATAGGGTATGTCTTCATGGCGAAAAAGTATAAAATTCTTAATAAACAGCCGGTTATAGCTCCGAAAGCGAATTATTTATTAGCGAATAAATTTCCATACTGAGGAAGGGATCTTGTCGTACAGTTTATTCATGGTCAATTCGGCGAGGCGGTGATCTGCGGCTGAGTAAAATACCGCCAGTTCATTATCTGATAATTCGTATTTATTTTTCTCGATAACACGCTCCAGCGTGTCAATTGTCTGGCAACGACGTAAACGCATTAAATAATCGGTTTTCGTTAAAGGTTTTTCGGACATACTTCTACCCATGGTTGTAATAATTCTAACAAGATAAACTCGCAGGATTCTCTTTCGTCGCATTGACAAAACAACGGAATAGTCGATTACCTGACTTCCGCCATTTCTGAAGATCCTGCATATTAATACCATAACTACTGAACAACATAAAGGTGTCATCCAGATATTCGTCGATCTGCTCAATGAGCTTATTGTCTTCATTATACTTAATTTTGTAATTAAGTGCGAAGGTCGCAATATGCTCAATCAGTTCATTCAACTGGAGGTTGATCGCCGAGGTTGGGTCGTTAACCCAGCCATGATTGCTTTCTTCAAGGTTTGCAAGGCAGTCATGATACAGGGTTTCACAGAGAAACTTAAGCTGTGCGATATCATGTCTTTTGGGTGAGTATTCATCCATAACGCGTCCCCTTCTTAGCGGTTGAACTAACGGACACCTTTCGGGATGGAAAAAACTTACTGACCTGGACTTGCCCTCTCGTTTGTTAGCTTAACTATAAGCCACTCTTTGCAGGTTTTCATCGCATTATTACGAAAAATTACAATTAGGAAGGAATCGGGACAGGACTCACTTTTTCATACTAGCACTAACCCGCAGCAGGTAAAAGCAGTCTGCTCGAACTGTTCATAACATTTCAGGATTATCGCCAGATGAAATTGGTGACACTAATACCAGGATTGCTCTGAATATGACGTAATAACCGAGGAATGAATAAAGAATTACCGCAAATAATTAAGAATAGCCTCTAAATGATTATGGATTATTAAATCTATTAGCGCTACTTAATATAAATTAACTAACAATCAGTATTTTTTATGAATTTTATCCGTGGTTAATACTGGTTTTCGTATGAGATCCTGAGTTGGTGGTTCAATTACTCCTTAATGTTCGTAGGTTATGCATAAAAAAGGCCGCTTGCGCGGCCTTAGTGATTACACGTTGTATCAATGATGATCGACAGTATGGTTGTGCTCGATATCTTCATTCTTGCGGCTAAAGCGGCGGCGAACCACAACAAAGAATACCGGAACGAAGAAGATTGCCAGTACCGTTGCGGTCACCATCCCGCCCATTACACCGGTACCTACTGCGTTCTGCGCGCCGGAACCAGCACCAGTACTGATAACCAGCGGCATAACGCCGAGGATAAACGCCAGCGAGGTCATCAGGATCGGACGTAAACGCATCCGCACTGCATCAAGCGTCGCTTCAATCAGACCTTTACCTTCTTTATCCATCAAGTCTTTGGCGAATTCGACGATAAGTATCGCGTTCTTCGCCGACAACCCAATGGTTGTGAGCAGGCCTACCTGGAAGTAAACGTCATTGGTCAGGCCACGGAAGGTGGCAGCCAGCAACGCACCGATAACCCCCAGCGGAACGACCAGCATAACGGAGAACGGAATCGACCAGCTCTCGTACAGCGCCGCCAGACACAGGAATACGACAATCAACGAAATCGCGTACAGTGAAGGTGCCTGGTTGCCGGAGAGGCGTTCCTGATAGGACATCCCCGTCCAGTCATAGCCAACACCGGTAGGCAGTTTGCTCGCCAGTTGTTCCATTAGCTCCATTGCTTCACCGGTACTTTTACCCGGTGCCGCCTGGCCTAAGATTTCCATGGATGGCAGGCCATTGTAACGTTCCAGACGCGGCGAACCGTACTCCCAACGAGAAGAGGAGAATGCCGAGAACGGCACCATCTGACCATCAGCAGCACGAACATACCAGTCGCCGATATCATCCGGCAGCATACGGTATTTCGCTTCTGACATGACGTAAACTTTCTTCACACGACCGCGGTCGATAAAGTCGTTCACATAGCTACCGCCCCATGCAGCGCCCAGAGTGGTGTTAATGTCGTTGATAGAAACACCCAGCGCCTGCGCTTTTTCCTGGTCGATATCAATCTTAAACTGCGGGGTATCTTCCAGACCGTTTGGACGTACGCTGGTCAGCATATCAGGGTGCTTCGCTGCTTCTGCAAGCAGCTGGTTACGCGCCTGAGTCAGTTTTTCGTGACCAAGGCCAGCCTGGTCAATCAGCTCAAAGTCAAAGCCGGTTGCAGTACCCAGTTCCACGATTGCGGGCAGGTTAAAGGCGAAAACCATCGCATCTTTGATTTGCGAGAAAGCGCGTGTTGCACGCATGGTAATCGCTTCAACTTTGTTTTCTTCGCCCGGACGATCGGCCCAGTCCTTCAAGGAAACGAACGCAATACCGGTATTCTGACCACGTCCCGCAAAGCCGAAGCCGTTAACGGCGAACACCGACTCAACGTTGTTCTTTTCTTTGGTCAGATAGTAATGCGTTACCTCATTGAGCACTTTCTGCGTACGTTCCTGCGTTGCACCTGCTGGCAGCTGAACCATGGTCATAAATACGCCCTGGTCCTCATCTGGCAAGAAGGAGCTTGGCAGACGCACGAACAGATAGGCCATGCCGACCACGATGATCAGATACAGCACCAGGTAACGCCCCGTACTGCGCAGAATACCGCCTACGCTGTCGGTGTAGTGGTGCGTGCTCTTCTCGAACATGCGGTTAAACCAGCCGAAGAAGCCTTTTTTACCTTCCCCGTGATCACCTTTGGCAATCGGTTTCAGCATGGTGGCACAAAGAGCCGGAGTCAGGATCAACGCTACCAGTACCGACAGCGCCATTGCTGAAACAATGGTAATAGAGAACTGACGATAGATAGCACCAGTAGAACCGCCAAAGAAGGCCATCGGTACGAATACCGCCGACAGTACCATCGCGATACCGACCAGAGCGCCCTGAATCTGCCCCATCGACTTACGGGTAGCTTCTTTTGGCGGCAAACCTTCTTCCGCCATAACACGCTCCACGTTTTCTACCACAACGATAGCGTCATCCACCAACAAGCCGATAGCGAGCACCATCCCGAACATTGTTAGCGTGTTTATCGAGAAGCCAAAGGCGGCAAGGACGGCAAAGGTCCCGAGCAATACCACCGGTACGGCAATGGTCGGAATCAACGTCGCGCGGAAGTTCTGCAGGAACAGATACATAACCAGGAACACGAGGATGATCGCTTCGACCAGCGTTTTAACCACTTCGTGAATAGAGATTTTCACGAACGGCGTGGTGTCGTACGGGTAAACAATTTTCAGACCCGACGGGAAGAACGGTTCCATCTTCGCCAGTTCAGCACGGATTGCCGCAGCGGTATCCAGCGCGTTTGCACCGGTCGCCAGCTTGATCCCCAGACCGGAAGCCGGTTGGCCGTTAAACTCTGCGATGATGTCGTAGTTCTCACCACCCAGCTCAATCTTCGCCACATCACGCAGCAGTACGCGGGAACCATCTTGATTCACTTTCAGCAGGATTTTGCCGAACTCTTCAGTAGAGGTCAGACGCGTCTGAGCAATAATAGAGGCGTTAAGCTGTTGGCCTTTCACCGGCGGCGTACCACCGAGCTGACCCGCCGCAACCTGGGCGTTCTGCGCTTTGATGGCGGTAATGACATCAACCGGCGTTAGCTGGAATTTGTTCAGCTCATTCGGGTTCATCCAGATACGCATCGCGTACTGTGAACCGAACAACTGAACATCACCCACGCCCGACGTACGGCTGATGGCATCTTTCATATTCGCCGCTACGTAGTCAGAGATATCCTCCTGCGTCATGGTGCCATCGGTGTTGATAACGCCGACAACCATCAGGAAGCTGCTGGATGATTTCTCAACGCTCACCCCTTGCTGCTGAACTTCTTGCGGCAGCAACGGCATCGCCAGCTGCAGTTTGTTCTGCACCTGAACCTGCGCGATATCCGCATCAGTACCAGACTCAAAGGTCAGGGTGATCTGCACGGTACCCGTGGAGTCACTGTTAGAGGACATGTACATCAGGTTATCGATACCGTTCATATTCTGTTCGATAACCTGTGTCACCGTGTCCTGCACTGTTTTCGCATCAGCGCCGGGGTAGGAGGCGGAGATCGTTACTGCCGGCGGTGCAATCGTAGGATATTGCGCCACCGGCAGTTTGAGGATCGCCAGCCCCCCTGCCAACATGATGATAATGGCGATCACCCACGCAAAAATCGGGCGATCGATAAAGAAATTAGGCATGTCTTAACGGCTCCTGTTTAAGTTAAGACTTGGACTGTTCAGGCTGAGCACCGCTTGCGGCTTGCTGGTTATTATCAGCGGTAACTTCTTGTGCTTTTACCTGGACACCAGGACGCACTTTCTGCAGCCCACTTATTACTACGCGATCGCCTGCTTTCAGACCTTCTGTCACCAGCCACTTATCGCCAATAGCCTGGCTTGCAACGATCGGACGGGTTTCCACTTTGTCATCCGCGCCAACTACCAGTACGGTGGCATCACCACGCGGCGTACGGGTTACGCCCTGTTGCGGGACTAAAATAGCGTTTGGATTAAGCCCTTCTTCCAGACGTGCGCGCACGAACATACCCGGCAGCAGAGTGTGATCCGGGTTCGGGAAGATAGCGCGTAGGGTGATAGACCCAGTGGTCTGATCAACGGTAACGTCAGAGAATTCCAGCGTACCGTCCTGCGGGAACTTAATGCCGTCACTGGTGATCAGCGACACTTTGGCTTTGCCGTTCTCTTGTTTCAGCGTGCCATTCGCCAGTTCCTGTTTCAGGCGCAGGAAGTCGTTGCTGGACTGGGTCACATCAACGTAGATCGGATCAAGTTGCTGCACGGTTGCCAGCGCAGTCGCCTGACCGTTCTGTACCAATGCGCCTTCCGTCACGTTCGACTTACCAATGCGACCGCTAATCGGAGAGGTGACTTTGGTGTAAGCCAGATTGATCCGCGCAGTTTCAACGGCAGCTTTCGCCGCAGTTACCGCAGCATTCGCCTGTTGCGCATCAGCCAGAGCCTGATCGTACTCTTGCTTACTGATGTACTGAGTACCGAGCAGTTTCTGATAACGATTCACCGTCAATTGCGCGATATTGGCTGCAGCCTGGGCTTTCGCCAGATCACCTTTCGCACTGTCGTATGTCGCCTGATAGGTCGCAGGATCAATCTGATAGAGAGAGACACCTGCTTCGATGTCGCTACCTTCTTTGAAATTACGCTTCAGGATAATCCCGCTAACTTGAGGACGAACTTCTGCGATCCGGTAGGCACTGGTGCGACCCGGAAGCTCGGTTGTGATCTGCAGAGGTTCAGTTTTGACTGTTACTACGCCAACGGCGGGCATCTGCTGGCCACCTTGTTGGGCCTGTTTGTCGTCACATCCTGTTAGGGCTAAGCTGCCTGAGAGCATCAGAACGACCGCCAGAGGCGTAAACCCTCTGTTTTTGTTCATATGTAAACCTCGAGTGTCCGATTTCAAATTGGTCAATGGTCAAAAGTTAATAAACCCATTGCTGCGTTTATATTATCGTCGTGCTATGGTACATACATTCACAAATGTATGTAAATCTAACGCCTGTAAATTCACGAACATATGGCACGAAAAACCAAACAAGAAGCGCAAGAAACGCGCCAACACATCCTCGATGTGGCTCTACGTCTTTTCTCACAGCAGGGGGTATCATCCACCTCGCTGGGCGAGATTGCAAAAGCAGCTGGCGTTACGCGCGGTGCAATCTACTGGCATTTTAAAGACAAGTCGGATTTGTTCAGTGAGATCTGGGAACTGTCAGAATCCAATATTGGTGAACTAGAGCTTGAGTATCAGGCAAAATTCCCTGGCGATCCACTCTCAGTATTAAGAGAGATATTAATTCATGTTCTTGAATCCACGGTGACAGAAGAACGACGTCGATTATTGATGGAGATTATATTCCACAAATGCGAATTTGTCGGAGAAATGGCTGTTGTGCAACAGGCACAACGTAATCTCTGTCTGGAAAGTTATGACCGTATAGAACAAACGTTAAAACATTGTATTGAAGCGAAAATGTTGCCTGCGGATTTAATGACGCGTCGGGCAGCAATTATTATGCGCGGCTATATTTCCGGCCTGATGGAAAACTGGCTCTTTGCCCCGCAATCTTTTGATCTTAAAAAAGAAGCCCGCGATTACGTCGCCATCTTACTGGAGATGTATCTCCTGTGCCCCACGCTTCGTAATCCTGCCACTAACGAATAACCCTGAATCTGACTCCAGGATTTTTCCTGGACATTTTCGTCGTTGCTATTCTGGTTCACTGCGTCGTGATATTCTTGCGGTTTGACTTTTTCAGGTCGTTCTTCAGGTTCAGAAACCTTCATTCATCATGACTATGTTCCAGTATTACAAACGATCACGGCATTTTGTTTTTTCAGCATTTATTGCTTTTGTTTTTGTCTTGTTATGCCAGAACACGGCGTTTGCGCGGGCGTCATCGAATGGTGATCTGCCGACAAAAGCGGACCTGCAGGCGCAACTTGACTCACTAAATAAACAAAAAGATCTTTCTGCTCAGGACAAACTGGTGCAGCAGGATCTGACAGATACATTAGCCACCCTCGATAAAATCGATCGCATAAAAGAAGAGACAGTTCAGCTACGGCAAAAAGTCGCTGAAGCGCCGGAAAAAATGCGCCAGGCGACCGCGGCGTTAACAGCACTTAGCGATGTCGATAACGACGAAGAAACGCGCAAAATTCTGAGTACGCTTTCGTTGCGCCAGCTGGAAACTCGCGTTGCCCAGGCGCTGGACGATTTGCAAAACGCACAAAACGATCTGGCGTCTTATAACAGCCAGCTGGTTTCGTTACAGACGCAGCCCGAACGCGTGCAAAATGCGATGTATAACGCTTCGCAGCAGCTGCAACAAATTCGCAGTCGTCTGGATGGGACTGATGTCGGCGAGACTGCCTTACGTCCCAGCCAGAAAGTGTTAATGCAGGCTCAGCAGGCGTTGCTGAATGCGGAGATTGACCAGCAGCGTAAAAGCCTGGAAGGGAACACCGTCTTGCAGGATACCTTGCAAAAGCAACGTGATTACGTGACGGCGAACAGCGCCCGTCTGGAGCACCAGTTGCAGCTGTTGCAAGAAGCGGTAAACAGCAAGCGCCTGACTTTAACTGAAAAAACGGCGCAGGAAGCCGTCTCCCCGGATGAAGCCGCGCGTATTCAGGCTAATCCGCTGGTGAAACAGGAACTGGAAATTAACCAGCAGTTAAGTCAGCGTCTGATTACCGCGACTGAAAACGGTAATCAGTTGATGCAGCAAAACATTAAAGTCAAAAACTGGCTGGAGCGGGCGCTGCAATCGGAACGCAATATTAAAGAGCAGATTGCCGTCCTGAAGGGCAGCCTGCTGTTGTCTCGTATCCTTTACCAGCAACAACAAACGCTGCCCTCGGCGGATGAACTGGAAAACATGACCAACCGCATCGCGGATTTGCGTCTCGAACAGTTTGAAGTTAACCAGCAGCGTGATGCACTCTTCCAGAGCGATGCGTTCGTCAACAAACTGGAAGAAGGTCACACCAACGAAGTCAACAGCGAAGTTCACGATGCGTTATTGCAAGTGGTTGATATGCGTCGCGAATTGCTGGATCAACTCAACAAACAGTTGGGTAACCAGCTGATGATGGCCATTAACCTGCAAATCAACCAGCAGCAGTTAATGAGCGTATCGAAAAACCTGAAATCCATCCTGACTCAGCAAATCTTTTGGGTGAACAGTAACCGTCCAATGGACTGGGACTGGATCAAAGCGTTCCCGCAAAGCCTGAAAGATGAATTTAAGTCGATGAAAATCACGGTGAACTGGGAAAAAGCCTGGCCTGCCGTTTTTATCGCTTTCCTCGCTGGTTTGCCGCTGCTGTTGATTGCCGGGCTGATCCACTGGCGTCTGGGCTGGCTGAAAGCGTATCAACAGAAACTGGCTTCCGCTGTGGGTTCCCTGCGTAACGATAGCCAGCTCAACACACCAAAAGCGATCCTTATCGACCTGATCCGCGCGCTGCCGGTGTGCCTGATTATTCTCGCGGTTGGCCTGATTCTGTTGACCATGCAGCTCAACATCAGCGAACTGCTATGGTCGTTCAGTAAAAAACTGGCGATTTTCTGGCTGGTGTTTGGCCTGTGCTGGAAGGTACTGGAGAAAAATGGCGTTGCCGTGCGTCACTTCGGCATGCCGGAGCAGCAGACCAGCCACTGGCGTCGGCAAATTGTCCGCATCAGTCTCGCGTTGCTGCCTATCCATTTCTGGTCTGTGGTGGCAGAACTTTCCCCGCTGCATCTGATGGATGATGTGCTGGGGCAGGCGATGATTTTCTTCAACCTGCTGCTGATTGCCTTCCTGGTATGGCCAATGTGCCGCGAAAGCTGGCGTGATAAAGAGTCGCACACCATGCGACTGGTCACCATTACCGTGCTGTCGATTATCCCGATTGCATTGATGGTGCTGACTGCCACGGGTTATTTCTACACCACGCTGCGCCTCTCCGGGCGTTGGATTGAAACCGTTTATCTGGTGATCATCTGGAACTTGCTCTACCAGACGGTATTGCGCGGCTTAAGCGTAGCGGCGCGGCGTATCGCCTGGCGTCGTGCGCTGGCGCGTCGGCAGAATCTGGTGAAAGAGGGCGCAGAAGGTGCCGAACCGCCGGAAGAACCCACCATTGCACTGGAGCAAGTTAACCAGCAGACGCTGCGTATTACCATGTTGCTGATGTTTGCGCTGTTCGGTGTCATGTTCTGGGCAATTTGGTCCGATTTGATCACCGTGTTCAGCTATCTCGACAGCATCACGCTCTGGCATTACAACGGCACTGAAGCTGGCGCTGCGGTGGTGAAAAACGTCACCATGGGCAGTCTGTTGTTTGCGATTATCGCCTCAATGGTGGCCTGGGCGTTGATTCGCAACCTGCCTGGTTTACTGGAAGTGCTGGTGCTCTCGCGACTGAATATGCGTCAGGGCGCGTCGTATGCCATTACTACCATCCTTAACTACATCATTATTGCCGTTGGTGCGATGACGGTGTTCGGATCGCTGGGCGTCTCTTGGGATAAACTCCAGTGGCTGGCCGCAGCATTATCCGTAGGTCTTGGTTTTGGTTTACAAGAAATTTTCGGTAACTTCGTCTCCGGTTTGATCATTCTGTTCGAACGTCCGGTGCGTATTGGCGATACGGTAACCATTGGTAGCTTCTCGGGGACGGTAAGTAAGATCCGTATTCGTGCGACAACGATTACCGATTTCGATCGCAAAGAAGTGATCATCCCGAACAAAGCGTTTGTTACCGAGCGTCTGATCAACTGGTCGTTGACTGACACTACTACGCGTCTGGTGATCCGTCTCGGCGTGGCCTATGGCTCCGATCTGGAAAAAGTGCGTAAAGTGTTACTGAAGGCGGCGACTGAGCACCCAAGGGTGATGCACGAACCAATGCCGGAAGTCTTCTTTACGGCGTTTGGTGCCAGCACGTTGGATCATGAGCTGCGTCTGTATGTGCGTGAACTGCGTGACCGTAGTCGTACTGTCGATGAGCTGAACCGTACTATCGATCAGCTGTGCCGTGAAAACGACATCAACATTGCCTTTAACCAGCTTGAAGTGCATCTGCACAACGAGAAGGGCGATGAGGTGACGGAAGTCAAACGCGACTACAAAGGCGATGACCCGACGCCAGCGGTAGGGTAATAACCAAAGGGGGCGACATTTAGTTGCCCCGAGATTACTGACAAAGTGCGCGTTGTTCATGCCGGATGCGGCGTGACCGCCTTATCCGGCCTACGAAACCGCAAGAATTCAATGTATTGCAGGAGCGGTGTAGGCCTGATAAGCGTAGCGCATCAGGCAGTTTTGCGTTTGCCCACAATCTTAGGGGACATTTAGCGGCCCCATTTATTTCTCACTTTTCCGCCTCATCATCGCGCGTTAATTTCTTTTCATAATCGCGTTTTACAATATCCAGCGCGCGCAGCACGGTGCGGGCTGGGATCTGATTTTCTTCCAGCAGCACAATCAAATCGACAGCCAGTTTGACATCGTCAGGGGCATTTTCCAGTGACATACTCTCTCCATTGCTAGCGGGTTAAGCGCGCTAGCCTGTTTTCGATTTTTTCCAGCGCATGGCGGCAGCGTGCCAGGCGCGCTTCATAGGCTTCCACTTCACGATGCAGCGTTTGCTGTTCCACGAGATCGGTCACCCGCGCCAGGCGGGCTCTGCGTTCGGCAACCATCTCACGTAGCCGCCGCTCAAAATCCTGATGCTGAATACGTTTACGCTGCCAGCGGGCAATTTTCGGTGGCGCACTGTCCCACTCGCGCAATGACCAGGCGGAGGCTTCACGCGCGATGGCTTCCAGTTGTGCCGCCAGATGTTCCGCCAGCCAGGCCACTTGCGGCAGCTGTTGCTGCTCAACTGCATGACGAAGCGCAGCCAGATTATCGCCCGCCTCATCGAGACAAGCCTGCAGTGTTGTCGCACGGGTTTGAAAAAGGTGTCTGTCAAAACGGGCACTTAGCGTGGCAAATTGCGCTACCGGGGCACAACGCTGACGCAGCGTAGCGAGCTGTCCTTCCAGTTTTTCCAGCAGCAGGGCGGTTTTCACGATAAGACCTCAATGAAAATGATAATTGTTATGCTAAAGTAGCCACTCTGTAAGCTGACAACACTCAATATGCAACGAATCATTTTAATCATCATTGGCTGGCTGGCGGTAGTGCTGGGTACGCTGGGCGTGGTATTACCGGTATTACCGACGACGCCGTTTATCCTGCTGGCGGCCTGGTGCTTTGCCCGTTCTTCCCCGCGCTTTCACGCCTGGTTGCTGTACCGCTCATGGTTTGGCAGCTATCTACGTTTCTGGCAGAAACATCATGCGATGCCGCGCGGCGTCAAACCGCGGGCGATTTTGCTTATTTTGCTCACGTTTGCCATTTCTCTGTGGTTCGTCCAGATGCCATGGGTGCGCATCATGTTGCTGGTAATTCTCGCCTGTTTGCTTTTCTATATGTGGCGAATTCCGGTGATTGATGAAAAGCAAGAAAAGCACTGAAGCACAACAATCGCAGTTGCAATTATTGCGTACAGCCAGTACATTCTGGCGTTTTCGAGCACAGGCGCAGGCGGTCAAAGGTTAAACAACTGTTACTTTTGATACGTTTAAAACGCGCCGTGAGTACCACCGTAACAAGCAGGCATACACTTATGACCGCGACTGCACAGCAGCTTGAGTATCTCAAAAATAGCATCAAAAGCATTCAGGACTACCCAAAACCCGGCATTCTTTTCCGCGATGTCACCAGCTTACTGGAAGACCCGAAAGCTTACGCTCTCAGCATCGACTTGCTGGTTGAGCGTTACAAAAATGCGGGCATTACCAAAGTTGTCGGCACCGAAGCGCGTGGCTTCTTGTTTGGCGCTCCGGTAGCTCTGGGTCTGGGCGTTGGCTTTGTACCGGTCCGTAAACCGGGCAAACTGCCGCGTGAAACCATCAGTGAAACTTACGACCTGGAATACGGCACCGATCAGCTGGAGATCCACGTTGATGCCATCAAACCGGGCGACAAAGTTCTGGTGGTGGACGATCTGCTGGCAACCGGCGGCACTATCGAAGCGACCGTTAAACTGATCCGTCGTCTGGGTGGTGAAGTGGCTGACGCTGCGTTCATTATCAACCTGTTCGATCTCGGCGGCGAACAGCGTCTCGAAAAACAGGGCATTACCAGCTACAGCCTTGTCCCGTTCCCGGGCCATTAATTATCGCCAGTCTTGTGCTGCCCACGCTACGGACAGCACAAGATGTGCATTCAGCCTCGCCGTTCTGACGGGGCTGTGTTAGCATTACCCCTTCGTGAATCCACCTTCCAGCGTTTCAGAGCCTGCCAATGAGTTATCAGGTCTTAGCCCGAAAATGGCGCCCACAAACCTTTGCTGACGTCGTCGGCCAGGAACATGTGCTGACCGCACTGGCGAACGGCTTGTCGTTAGGGCGTATTCATCATGCTTATCTTTTTTCCGGTACCCGTGGCGTCGGAAAAACCTCTATCGCCCGACTGCTGGCGAAGGGGCTAAACTGCGAAACCGGCATTACCGCGACGCCGTGCGGCGTGTGCGATAACTGTCGTGAAATCGAGCAGGGGCGCTTTGTCGATCTGATTGAAATCGACGCCGCCTCGCGCACCAAAGTTGAAGATACCCGCGACCTGCTGGATAACGTCCAGTACGCTCCGGCGCGTGGTCGTTTCAAAGTTTATCTGATCGACGAAGTGCATATGCTGTCGCGCCACAGCTTTAACGCACTGTTAAAAACCCTTGAAGAGCCGCCGGAGCACGTTAAGTTTCTGCTGGCGACGACCGATCCACAGAAATTGCCGGTGACGATTTTGTCGCGCTGTTTGCAATTTCATCTCAAGGCGCTGGATGTCGAGCAAATTCGCCATCAACTTGAGCACATCCTCAACGAAGAACATATCGCTCACGAGCCGCGGGCGTTGCAATTGCTGGCGCGCGCCGCTGAAGGCAGCCTGCGAGATGCCTTAAGTCTGACCGACCAGGCGATTGCCAGCGGTGACGGCCAGGTTTCAACCCAGGCAGTCAGTGCGATGCTGGGTACGCTTGACGACGATCAGGCGCTGTCGCTGGTTGAAGCGATGGTCGAGGCCAACGGCGAGCGCGTAATGGCGCTGATTAATGAAGCCGCTGCCCGTGGTATCGAGTGGGAAGCGTTGCTGGTGGAAATGCTCGGCCTGTTGCATCGTATTGCGATGGTACAACTTTCGCCTGCTGCACTTGGCAACGACATGGCCGCCATTGAGCTGCGGATGCGTGAACTGGCGCGCACCATACCGCCGACGGATATTCAGCTTTACTATCAGACGCTGTTGATTGGTCGCAAAGAATTACCGTATGCGCCGGACCGCCGCATGGGCGTTGAGATGACGCTGCTGCGCGCGCTGGCGTTCCATCCACGTATGCCTCTGCCTGAGCCAGAAGTGCCACGCCAGTCCTTTGCGCCCGTCGCGCCAACGGCAGTAATGACGCCAACCCAGGTGCCGCCGCAACCGCAATCAGCGCCGCAGCAGGCACCGACTGTACCGCTCCCGGAAACCACCAGCCAGGTGCTGGCGGCGCGCCAGCAGTTGCAGCGCGTGCAGGGAGCAACCAAAGCAAAAAAGAGTGAACCGGCAGCCGCTACCCGCGCGCGGCCGGTGAATAACGCTGCGCTGGAAAGACTGGCTTCGGTCACCGATCGCGTTCAGGCGCGTCCGGTGCCATCGGCGCTGGAAAAAGCGCCAGCCAAAAAAGAAGCGTATCGCTGGAAGGCTACCACTCCAGTGATGCAGCAAAAAGAAGTGGTCGCCACGCCGAAGGCGCTGAAAAAAGCGCTGGAACATGAAAAAACGCCGGAACTGGCGGCGAAGCTGGCGGCAGAAGCCATTGAGCGCGACGCGTGGGCGGCACAGGTGAGTCAACTTTCGCTACCAAAACTGGTCGAACAGGTGGCCTTAAATGCCTGGAAAGAGGAGAGCGACAACGCAGTATGTCTGCATTTGCGCTCCTCTCAGCGGCATTTGAACAACCGCGGTGCACAGCAAAAACTGGCTGAAGCGTTGAGCACGTTAAAAGGTTCAACGGTTGAACTGACTATCGTTGAAGATGATAATCCCGCGGTGCGTACGCCGCTGGAGTGGCGTCAGGCGATATACGAAGAAAAACTTGCGCAGGCGCGCGAGTCCATTATTGCGGATAATAATATTCAGACCCTGCGTCGGTTCTTCGATGCGGAGCTGGATGAAGAAAGTATCCGCCCCATTTGATCGTAAGCACAGCTTACGTTCGTCATCCTTAACGTGATTGAGAGAGAAACCTATGTTTGGTAAAGGCGGTCTGGGTAACCTGATGAAGCAAGCCCAGCAGATGCAAGAAAAAATGCAGAAAATGCAGGAAGAGATCGCGCAGCTGGAAGTCACCGGCGAATCTGGCGCAGGTCTGGTAAAAGTGACCATCAACGGTGCACACAACTGCCGTCGCGTAGAGATCGACCCGAGCCTGCTGGAAGACGACAAAGAGATGCTGGAAGACCTGGTGGCTGCAGCATTCAACGACGCAGCACGTCGTATTGAAGAAACGCAGAAAGAAAAAATGGCCTCTGTATCCTCCGGAATGCAGCTGCCGCCTGGCTTTAAGATGCCGTTCTGATGCAAACCAGCCCGCTGTTAACACAGCTTATGGAAGCACTGCGCTGTCTGCCGGGCGTTGGCCCGAAGTCGGCGCAGCGTATGGCGTTCACGCTGCTTCAGCGCGATCGTAGCGGCGGGATGCGTCTGGCGCAGGCGCTCACCCGGGCGATGTCGGAAATCGGCCACTGCGCCGATTGCCGCACTTTCACCGAACAGGAAGTCTGTAACATCTGTTCGAATCCGCGTCGTCAGGAAAACGGTCAAATCTGTGTGGTGGAGAGTCCGGCGGACATCTACGCCATTGAGCAGACGGGGCAGTTTTCAGGCCGTTATTTTGTGTTGATGGGGCACCTGTCACCGCTGGACGGCATCGGTCCGGATGATATCGGCCTTGATCGTCTGGAACAGCGTCTGGCAGAGGAAAAAATCACTGAAGTGATCCTCGCCACCAATCCCACGGTTGAAGGTGAAGCTACCGCTAACTACATTGCCGAGCTTTGCGCGCAATATGACGTGGAAGCCAGCCGAATCGCTCATGGCGTACCGGTTGGCGGCGAACTGGAAATGGTCGATGGCACCACGCTGTCACACTCCCTTGCCGGGCGTCATAAGATTCGTTTTTAAGCAAACGAGAGCAGGATCACCTGCTCTCGCTTGAAATTATTCTCCCTTGTCCCCATCTCTCCCTCATCCTGTTTTTAACCTTAAAATGGCATTATTGAGGTAGACCTACATGAAAGGACAAGAAACTCGTGGTTTTCAGTCAGAAGTGAAACAGCTTCTGCACCTGATGATCCATTCTCTCTATTCCAATAAAGAAATCTTCCTGCGTGAGCTTATCTCTAACGCCTCCGATGCGGCGGACAAGCTGCGTTTCCGTGCGCTATCTAACCCGGACCTGTACGAAGGTGATGGCGAACTGCGCGTTCGTGTCTCTTTCGATAAAGACAAGCGCACGCTGACCATCTCCGATAACGGCGTGGGGATGACCCGCGACGAAGTGATTGACCATCTGGGGACTATCGCTAAATCCGGTACCAAATCATTCCTCGAATCCCTGGGTTCTGACCAGGCGAAAGACAGCCAGCTGATCGGTCAGTTTGGTGTTGGTTTCTACTCTGCGTTTATCGTGGCCGACAAAGTGACCGTGCGTACTCGCGCGGCAGGCGAAAAACCAGAAAACGGCGTCTTCTGGGAATCGGCTGGCGAAGGTGAATATACCGTTGCCGACATCACCAAAGAAGATCGTGGTACTGAAATCACCCTGCATCTGCGTGAAGGCGAAGACGAGTTCCTCGATGACTGGCGCGTGCGTTCCATCATCAGCAAATACTCCGACCATATCGCGCTGCCGGTAGAGATCGAAAAACGCGAAGAGAAAGACGGCGAAACCGTTATCTCCTGGGAGAAAATCAACAAAGCGCAGGCGCTGTGGACTCGTAACAAGTCGGAAATCACCGATGAAGAGTACAAAGAGTTCTACAAACACATCGCCCACGACTTTAATGATCCGCTGACCTGGAGCCACAACCGCGTTGAAGGTAAGCAGGAGTACACCAGCCTGCTGTACATCCCGTCCCAGGCTCCGTGGGATATGTGGAACCGTGATCATAAACACGGCCTGAAACTGTACGTCCAGCGTGTGTTCATCATGGACGACGCAGAACAGTTCATGCCGAACTATCTGCGCTTCGTGCGTGGTCTGATTGACTCCAGCGATCTGCCGCTGAACGTTTCCCGTGAAATCCTCCAGGACAGCACGGTAACGCGTAACCTGCGCAATGCGCTGACCAAGCGTGTGCTGCAAATGCTGGAAAAACTGGCGAAAGACGACGCGGAAAAATACCAGACCTTCTGGCAACAGTTTGGCCTGGTACTGAAAGAAGGTCCGGCGGAAGATTTCGCTAACCAGGAAGCGATCGCCAAACTGCTGCGTTTTGCTTCTACTTATACCGATTCTTCTGCGCAGACCGTGTCTCTGGAAGACTACGTTTCCCGCATGAAAGAAGGGCAGGAGAAAATCTACTACATCACTGCAGACAGCTATGCGGCAGCGAAGAGCAGCCCGCACCTGGAACTGCTGCGTAAGAAAGGCATCGAAGTTCTGCTGCTTTCCGACCGCATCGATGAGTGGATGATGAACTATCTGACTGAGTTCGACGGTAAACCGTTCCAGTCGGTGTCTAAAGTTGACGAGTCGCTGGAAAAACTGGCTGACGAAGTTGATGAGAGCGCGAAAGAAGCGGAGAAAGCACTGACTCCGTTCATCGACCGTGTGAAAGCCCTGCTCGGCGAGCGCGTGAAAGATGTCCGTCTGACTCACCGTCTGACCGATACGCCAGCGATCGTTTCGACCGACGCGGACGAAATGAGCACTCAGATGGCGAAACTGTTCGCTGCGGCGGGCCAGAAAGTGCCAGAAGTGAAATACATCTTCGAACTGAACCCGGATCACGTACTGGTGAAACGTGCGGCAGATACTGAAGATGAAGCGAAGTTCAGCGAGTGGGTAGAACTGCTGCTGGATCAGGCGCTGCTGGCAGAACGCGGCACGCTGGAAGATCCGAACCTGTTTATTCGTCGTATGAACCAGCTGCTGGTTTCCTGATGTCATGCCGGATGACCTTTGTGTCATCCGGCATTTTTCTTTTCATCATCTGCACTTTCCGCAAATTATCTCGCCATTAACCGTTTCAGCCTCAGGTGCCTTTCTTGAGGCAATCGCCTGTTGGTGGTATCGTTTATCGCTTTTTCAAAAAATTCGACACATTTTAAGGGGATTTTCGCAATGCGTATCATTCTGCTTGGCGCTCCGGGCGCGGGGAAAGGGACTCAGGCTCAGTTCATCATGGAGAAATATGGTATTCCGCAAATCTCCACTGGCGATATGCTGCGTGCTGCGGTCAAATCTGGCTCCGAGCTGGGTAAACAAGCAAAAGACATTATGGATGCTGGCAAACTGGTCACCGACGAACTGGTGATCGCGCTGGTTAAAGAGCGCATTGCTCAGGAAGACTGCCGTAATGGTTTCCTGTTGGACGGCTTCCCGCGTACCATTCCGCAGGCAGACGCGATGAAAGAAGCGGGCATCAATGTTGATTACGTTCTGGAATTCGACGTACCGGACGAACTGATTGTTGATCGTATCGTAGGCCGCCGCGTTCATGCGCCGTCTGGTCGTGTTTATCACGTTAAATTCAATCCGCCGAAAGTAGAAGGCAAAGACGACGTTACCGGTGAAGAACTGACTACCCGTAAAGACGATCAGGAAGAAACCGTGCGTAAACGTCTGGTTGAATACCATCAGATGACTGCACCGCTGATCGGCTACTACTCCAAAGAAGCGGAAGCGGGTAACACCAAATACGCGAAAGTTGACGGCACCAAGCCGGTTGCTGAAGTTCGCGCTGATCTGGAAAAAATCCTCGGCTAATTCGAAAGCGCGCACGGACAGTCCCCTCGCCCCCTCGGGGAGAGGGTTAGGGTGAGGGGAACAGGCCCGCACAAGCAAACTTATCAGCAATCTCAGGCCGGATATTCATTCGGCCTTTTACAAAAACCTCAATCTGCGCTATTCCTTTTTCTGATTTGACCTCTCACAGCAATTAGTTCTTCTTCCTCACTTTTCCGCTACAATTATCAACAAGTTGAATCGATAAGAGGCGGTAATGCGTCAGACTAAAACCGGTATCCTGCTGGCAAACCTGGGTACGCCCGATGCCCCCACACCTGAAGCGGTAAAACGCTATCTGAAACAATTTTTAAGCGACAGACGCGTGGTTGATACCTCACGGTTGTTATGGTGGCCGTTGCTGCTCGGCGTGATTTTGCCGCTGCGCTCGCCGCGTGTGGCGAAGCTGTACGCCTCGGTCTGGATGGAAGACGGCTCGCCGCTGATGGTTTACAGCCGCCAGCAACAGCAGGCGTTGGCACAACGTTTACCGGATACGCCCGTAGCGCTGGGCATGAGCTACGGCTCGCCATCACTGGAAAGCGCCGTCGATGAACTCCTGGCAGAGCATGTAGATCATATTGTGGTGCTGCCGCTTTATCCGCAATTCTCCTGTTCTACGGTCGGTGCGGTATGGGATGAACTGGCACGCATTCTGGCGCGCAAACGTAGCATTCCGGGGATATCGTTTATTCGTGATTACGCCGATAACCACGATTACATTAATGCACTGGCGAACAGCGTACGCGCTTCTTTTGCCAAACATGGCGAACCGGATCTGCTGCTGCTCTCTTATCATGGCATTCCCCAGCGTTATGCAGATGAAGGCGATGATTACCCGCAACGTTGCCGCACAACGACTCGCGAACTGGCTTCCGCACTGGGGATGGCACCGGAAAAAGTGATGATGACCTTTCAGTCGCGCTTTGGCCGGGAACCCTGGCTGATGCCTTATACCGACGAAACGCTGAAAATGCTCGGAGAAAAAGGCGTAGGTCATATACAGGTGATGTGCCCGGGCTTTGCTGCGGATTGTCTGGAGACGCTGGAAGAGATTGCCGAGCAAAACCGTGAGGTCTTCCTCGGTGCCGGCGGGAAAAAATATGAATATATTCCAGCGCTTAATGCCACGCCGGAACATATCGAAATGATGGCTAATCTTGTTGCCGCGTATCGCTAAAGCTGAGCGGTAAAGAACTGAGCGCCGTCGCGAAGAGCCTCGTCGGCGGTTTTCATCATTCGTGAATAATGCAAAAAGGCATGCAGCGTACCTGGGTAGAGTTTGAACTCACAGGGCTGCTGATGCGCCGCTAACGTCTGGTAAAGCAGACGGCTGTCATCCAGCAGCGGATCGAACTCCGCCCCGGCAATAAAACAGGGCGGAACTTCGCGAGTGAGATCATTATTAAACAGACAGTAATACGGTGACTCGCGGTCCGCGTCGTTGCTTAAATACGCCTCTTCATACATCTGCAAATCCTGTTGCGTTAAGCCATCCCAGACACCGCCCAACAGACGACGAGTCACGGAATCCCGTAATCCGTAAAGCCCATACCACAGCAAAACACCCGCAATTTTACCGCAATCGATCTGTTTATCACGCAACCACAACGCACTGGCGAGCGCCAGCATGGCACCTGCGGAATCACCGGCAAAGCCAATGCGGGACATATTGATTTGATAATCCTCCGCCTGCTGGTGGAAATAACAACAAGCAGCCACAATTTCCTCTATCGCTTGCGGAAAACGCGCTTCAGGTGAAAGGGGGTAATCAATACCAATCACCGTACATTGGCTGTAGCTTGCCAGCAGGCGCATGATGCGATCGTGGGTATCGAGATTGCCGAGAATAAAACCGCCTCCATGCAAATAAAATAGCGTCGCCGGGCTATCTGGCTGCGGACAAAAGAGACGTGTTTCCACCTGCCCATATTTTGTTGGAACCATGTAAGCTCTGGTTGCCATTTCTGGAGCGCCCGCATTCCAGAATCGGCGCTCAAGCGTGTAATACTGTCGTTGCTCAGCAATCGTTCCCGTTGCGGGCCAGGACGGTAAATCCGACTGAAGAGTATTCACAACGGTCTTCATTTCAGCAGAAATAAGGTCCAGAACAGGTAGTTTGTTTTCCGGCTTCATACAAAAACTCCTTTCAAATTACGTCATTGTAAGGAACCACTGCCATGAAAATGCGATCCCGCCTGCTGATATTGAAACTGGCTGCGTCTCGCGCGCTCCCGTCAGATTGTGTTAACATTCGCCGCTCAGTTAACCACCCGTAAAAACAACCATGAAATTTCCCGGTAAACGTAAATCCAAACATTACTTCCCCGTAAATGCACGCGATCCGCTGCTTCAGCAATTCCAGCCAGAAAACGAAACCAGCGCTGCCTGGGTAGTGGGTATCGATCAAACGCTGGTCGATATTGAAGCGAAAGTGGATGATGAATTCATTGAGCGTTATGGATTAAGCGCCGGGCATTCACTGGTGATTGAGGATGATGTAGCCGAAGCGCTTTATCAGGAACTAAAACAGAAAAACCTGATTACCCATCAGTTTGCGGGTGGCACCATTGGTAACACCATGCATAACTACTCGGTGCTCGCGGACGACCGTTCGGTGCTGCTGGGCGTCATGTGCAGCAATATTGAAATTGGCAGCTATGCCTATCGTTACCTGTGTAACACCTCCAGCCGTACCGATCTTAACTATCTACAAGGCGTGGATGGCCCGATTGGTCGTTGCTTTACGCTGATTGGCGAGTCCGGGGAACGTACCTTTGCTATCAGCCCTGGCCACATGAACCAGCTGCGGGCTGAAAGTATTCCGGAAGATGTGATTGCCGGAGCCTCGGCTCTGGTTCTCACCTCTTATCTGGTGCGTTGCAAGCCGGGTGAACCCATGCCGGAAGCAACCATGAAAGCCATTGAGTACGCGAAGAAATATAACGTACCGGTGGTGCTGACGCTGGGAACTAAGTTTGTCATTGCCGAGAATCCGCAGTGGTGGCAGCAATTCCTCAAAGACCACGTCTCTATCCTTGCGATGAACGAAGATGAAGCCGAAGCGTTGACCGGAGAAAGCGATCCGTTGTTGGCATCTGACAAGGCGCTGGACTGGGTAGATCTGGTGCTGTGCACCGCCGGGCCAATCGGCTTGTATATGGCGGGCTTTACCGAAGACGAAGCGAAACGTAAAACCCAGCATCCGCTGCTGCCGGGCGCTATAGCGGAATTCAACCAGTATGAGTTTAGCCGCGCCATGCGCCACAAGGATTGCCAGAATCCGCTGCGTGTATATTCGCACATTGCGCCGTACATGGGCGGGCCGGAAAAAATCATGAACACTAATGGAGCGGGGGATGGCGCATTGGCAGCGTTGCTGCATGACATTACCGCCAACAGCTACCATCGTAGCAACGTACCAAACTCCAGCAAACATAAATTCACCTGGTTAACTTATTCATCGTTAGCGCAGGTGTGTAAATATGCTAACCGTGTGAGCTATCAGGTACTGAACCAGCATTCACCTCGTTTAACGCGCGGCTTGCCGGAGCGTGAAGACAGCCTGGAAGAGTCTTACTGGGATCGTTAAGTTATCGTCGGTTCGTAGGCCAGATAAGGCGTTCACGCCGCATCTGGCATTTGGCTCTCGATGCCCGATGCGACGCTGGCGCGTCTTATCATGCCTACATATTTTTCATATTTTACATCCGGCAACCACCGTTTACCCCGTCACCACTTCACCCGCCGGTGGCGTTTCCAGCAGTTCCAGCATAGTACGGGCAATTTCACGTTCACCCATCACTACCTGATTCGCGCCACGTTCGGTGATATACGTCACTTCATCGTCATAATGGGCGCGGGCGATAATCTCAATATCCGGGTTTTTCGCGCGGGCAGACGCCACAATCTCACCCGCTTCATAACCGTTGGGGATCGTCAGGATCAGCCATTTTGCACATTCCAGATGCGCCAGTTGCATAATTTCTTCGTTCGCTGCATTGCCCAATACAGCGCGGACCCCACGCTCTCGCAGCTCATCAACACGGGTTCGTGACGTCTCAATCACCACCAGCGGAATATCAGAGGCGAGCAATTTCTCCCCCAGCAGGCTGCCTACACGACCGTAACCCACCAATAGCGCATGGTTGCAAATATCCACTGGGATCTGTTTCTCTTCTTCGATTGCCTCTTCCAGCGTCTGCTCTTCCAGCGTTTCGGTCTTCGCCAGATATTTCTCCAGTAGTGCGAACAGTACCGGGTTGAGCATAATCGACAGGATCGCCCCTGCCAGTACCAGGTTTTGTCCGGCCTGCGGCAGTAAATTCAATGCCATTCCCAGTCCCGCCAGGATAAACGCGAACTCACCAATCTGCGCCAGGCTGGCGGCGATGGTTAATGCCGTACGTTGGGAGTGACCAAACAGTCGCACCAGGAAAAATGCGGCTAACGACTTACCAAACAGAATAATCGCCAGCGTCGCCAGCACTGCCAGCGGTTGCTGAATCAGAATTAACGGATCAAACAACATCCCGACGGAGACAAAAAACAGCACCGCAAACGCGTCGCGCAATGGCAGCGTATCGTGGGCGGCACGGTGACTCAGTTCAGACTCGTTCAGTACCATCCCGGCAAAGAACGCACCGAGTGCAAAGGAGACATCAAACAGCTCTACCGCACCAAAGGCAATCCCTAACGCCAGCGCCAGCACCGACAGGGTAAACAGCTCGCGAGAACCGGTTGCCGCGCTGCGTGCCATAATCCACGGCACCAGACGGCGACCTACCAGCATCATAATGGCGATAAATGCGATCACTTTGCCGATGGTGATCCCCATATCGACTGCAAGAGTGGCAAAGCCCACATCGCCCTGTTCCATCATTCCTGCCACTGCGGGCAGCAACACCAGCGTCAGAACCATTACCAGGTCTTCCACAATCAACCAACCGATGGCGATTTGCCCACGCTGACTGTCAATTAATTGCCGTTCTTCAAGTGCGCGCAGTAACACCACGGTACTGGCGGTGGAAAGACATAAACCGAACACGATACCGGTCATTAACGACCAGCCCAGCACGGCAGAGAGCGCCATACCCAGCAGCGTCGCCACGGCTATCTGGGCGATCGCACCGGGAATGGCGATGGCCTTTACCGCCATCAAATCCTTCAGCGAAAAGTGCAAACCGACGCCAAACATCAACAGAATGACGCCCAGTTCAGCCAGTTCCGGCGCAAGCTTGGTATCGGCAACAAAGCCCGGAGTGAATGGTCCTGCCAGCACACCCGCTAACAGATATCCCACCAGAGGAGAAATACGTAGTTTATTGGCCAGCATGCCGAGGATAAAGGCGAGCACAAGGCCGCCAACAATGGTGGTGATAAGCGGGGTGGCGTGATGCATTCCGTCTCCTTTTCCTGGTGGTTATTGTCCATTTTTGGCCGGGAAAACCAAAATTACAGGTAATAGTTTATGACAATTTCATTGATGATGTTCATGAATAATTATTGAATTTTGCAGAAAAATGGAATTAGCTGCAAAAAAAGCACGGATCGGAAAACAGAAGGCGGTTTAACAGAGGAAAGGCTTATGGCGACTGTAAAACGATGCAGCCAAAGTTTGCCTTTGGCTGCAATGAAATCAGTCTTTATGCCGGTTATCAGGCAGGAATATGGTCAACATCCCCAATAGTGGCAGGAAAGCACAGATTTTATAGACTAACTCGATACTGGTGTGATCGGCGATAAGCCCCAGAACTGCCGCTCCCAGACCTCCCATACCAAAAGCAAAACCGAAAAAGAGTCCAGAAACCATACCGATACGTCCCGGAAGCAGCTCCTGAGCGTAAACCAGAATGGCAGAGAATGCCGAAGCGAGGATAAATCCAATAATCACCGTTAAAACCCCCGTCCAGTGCAGGCTGGCGTAGGGTAAAATCAGCGTAAACGGCGCAACGCCGAGGATAGAGCCCCAAATCACATATTTCCGCCCAATTTTATCCCCTACAGGCCCGCCGATCACCGTACCTGCCGCAACGGCAAACAGGAAGGCAAACAGATGAAGCTGAGCATTCTGGATAGATAATCCGAATTTTTGCATCAGATAAAAGGTGTAATAGCTGCTGATGCTCGCCATATAGAAATATTTCGAGAAAATGAGGATTAACAGAATGCTGACCGCCAGTACCACTTTGTTGCGCGGCAGTGGATTGATAATCGTCGCTTTGGGTTTTCCTTTATTCATTCGGTGCTGTGCCGAGTACCAACGGCTGATTTGCGCCAACACCACGATCGCCAGCAGTGCCGCAAGCACAAACCAGGCAACGTTGCCTTTGCCATAAGGCGCGATAATCACCGCCGCCAGCAAGGGTCCCAGGGAACTGCCAAAGTTGCCGCCGACCTGAAAGATAGATTGCGCCAGGCCATGCCGCCCGCCGGAAGCCATACGGGCTACGCGAGAAGATTCCGGATGAAAGACCGATGAACCGGTACCGACCAGCGCCGCCGCCAGCAGAACTGCGCCAAAACTGCCCGCCAGCGCAAGCAGCACCAGACCACTTAAGGTAAAGCACATGCCAATTGGCAACGACCACGGCATCGGATATTTATCGGTCCAGTAGCCGACCACTGGTTGCAGTAGCGAAGAGGCGAGCTGGAAGGTGAGGGTTATCATGCCAATCTGCATAAATGTCAGAGAAAATTCTGACTGAAGCAGCGGATAAATCGCCAGAATCAGCGATTGGATCATGTCGTTCAGCAGATGTGAGAGGCTGATAGCACCTAAAATACCAAACGATGTTCGGGCCTTGGTCGTTGACGCAGCCGCGCCCGCCACAGGCTGGGGTTGTTCACTCATTGCCATAGGAAAGTCACTTTTTCAGGGTTGCGATGTAAAGAATGATCTTATTTGTGATTATTACCCGACTAACATACCTGTATGCGTCGCCTGAAGGAAGTCTCAACGCCGAATACAGAATTTCTAATCTGGATGCAGATTTATCTTCACCGGACGCAGACTTGTCTATGATGTCGCGTCATACTATTTTTCAACACGTTGAAATCAGGTCAGGGAGAGAAGTATGAAATTATTGCAGCGGGGCGTGGCGTTAGCGCTGTTAACCACATTTACACTGGCGAGTGAAACTGCTCTGGCGTATGAGCAGGATAAAACCTACAAAATTACAGTTCTGCATACCAATGATCATCATGGGCATTTTTGGCGCAATGAATATGGCGAATATGGTCTGGCGGCGCAAAAAACGCTGGTGGATGGTATCCGCAAAGAGGTTGCGGCTGAAGGCGGTAGCGTGCTGCTACTTTCCGGTGGCGACATTAACACTGGCGTGCCCGAGTCTGACTTACAGGATGCCGAACCTGATTTTCGCGGTATGAATCTGGTGGGCTATGACGCGATGGCGATCGGTAATCATGAATTTGATAATCCGCTCACCGTATTACGCCAGCAGGAAAAGTGGGCCAAGTTCCCGTTGCTTTCCGCGAATATCTACCAGAAAAGTACTGGCGAGCGCCTGTTTAAACCGTGGGCGCTGTTTAAGCGTCAGGATCTGAAAATTGCCGTCATTGGGCTGACAACCGATGACACAGCAAAAATTGGTAACCCGGAATACTTCACTGATGTCGAATTTCGTAAGCCCGCCGATGAAGCGAAGCTGGTGATTCAGGAGCTGCAACAGACAGAAAAGCCAGACATTATTATCGCGGCGACCCATATGGGGCATTACGATAATGGTGAGCACGGCTCTAACGCACCGGGCGATGTGGAGATGGCACGCGCGCTGCCTGCCGGATCGCTGGCGATGATCGTCGGTGGTCACTCGCAAGATCCGGTCTGCATGGCGGCAGAAAACAAAAAACAGGTCGATTACGTGCCGGGTACGCCATGCAAACCAGATCAACAAAACGGCATCTGGATTGTGCAGGCGCATGAGTGGGGCAAATACGTGGGACGGGCTGATTTTGAGTTTCGTAATGGCGAAATGAAAATGGTTAACTACCAGCTGATTCCGGTGAACCTGAAGAAGAAAGTGACCTGGGAAGACGGGAAAAGCGAGCGCGTGCTTTACACTCCTGAAATCGCTGAAAACCAGCAAATGATCTCGCTGTTATCACCGTTCCAGAACAAAGGCAAAGCGCAGCTGGAAGTGAAAATAGGCGAAACCAATGGTCGTCTGGAAGGCGATCGTGACAAAGTGCGTTTTGTACAGACCAATATGGGGCGGTTAATTCTGGCAGCACAAATGGATCGCACTGGTGCCGACTTTGCGGTGATGAGCGGAGGCGGAATTCGTGATTCTATCGAAGCAGGCGATATCAGCTATAAAAACGTGCTGAAAGTGCAGCCATTCGGCAATGTGGTGGTGTATGCCGACATGACCGGTAAAGAGGTGATTGATTACCTGACCGCCGTCGCGCAGATGAAGCCAGATTCAGGTGCCTACCCGCAATTTGCCAACGTTAGCTTTGTGTCGAAAGCCGGCAAACTGAACGACCTTAAAATCAAAG